>JAGROY010000217.1 GCA_020439995.1 Verrucomicrobiia bacterium | reverse complement strand
CCAAGACTGCCCCATGGCCCGGGCATCGCCGAAAGAACGCTTTCGGGCCTCTTGCGGCGTGTAATTGTGACTGTGCATGGCGACTGATTCCGGCACGTAGGCCACCGCGTGTCCCTGCTCCCTGCACCAGCGGGTATACTCGTCGTCTTCGGCGTATTGCAGGTCTTCGCGAAAGCCGCGACGGGCCCAGATGTCTTTGCGGAGACCACTGCTCACCATGCTGAAAAAATGATCCCAGTCGGCGGATTCACGATCCGGCCCGAAGCAACGGTCGTAGTCGCATGCATAAACGGCCTGGCAATCGGGTCGAGGAACCTGACGACTGAAACATGCCGCAGTGTTAGGATCCTTCAATACTTCAACCAATGGCCGAAGCCACCTCCGCCCCTGTGGCGTCGCATCAGCATTAAGGAAAATCCCGTAGTCGGATGCAGCCAGCCGCATGCCGTGGTTCATCACTTTACTCGGATTGTACTCCGCCGGTGTGATTTGAATGAAATGTGATGGGCTAAAGGCACGAATAAGTTCCTGCGACCCGTCTTGTGATCCTGAGTCGATGACGATAAGCTCCCAGTTGGAATACTCCTGCGCAGCAAGCGCTGGCAAAGTTTCGCGCAATGCCCAGCCTTCATTGTAGCTGCGCATAATGATGCTGATGAATGGATCCTGGCTACTTTGCTGCTTTGGCATGGGTCTCGGCCTCCTGATAAATTTCCTCCAACCGTGCGATGATCCGGCCCCAGTCGTAGTGATCGACTGCGTTCTGTCGTCCCGCTGCTCCGATCGCTTTACCCATTGCCGGATGGTCGATGAGAGTGCGCAATTTTGCCTCCATTTCCTCTGGTGCTGAAGGTGAATCCGGATCGACAAAAAGGCCGGTTTTGCCCTCATCGACAAGCGCCCGCAGTCCTCCCACATGACTGACAATGACGGGCTTGCCCGCACTCCAGGCTTCGAGAACGACGATCCCGAATGGTTCATGCCGGGACGGTAAAACAAAGACGTCACAGGCATGGAAGGCGGCCAGGAGAAGCGGATCGTCATTGCGTATTCCGGGCAGGAAGTGCACCTGGCCATCGATGTTTGCGCTGGCAATTTTTTCCTGCAGCAGGGCTGCATACTCTGGTTGTGTTTGAGGACCGGCCAGCACCAACCGGGCAGTTGGCACATTGCCCGCCAGGCGGGCAAAGGCATCGACCAGCAGCGCCTGATTCTTCTGCGTATCGATGCGGCTTAGGCAGAGAACCAGGAAGGCATCCTCAGGGATCCCGTGCGTGGCGCGAAAAAGGCTGCCATCACCATTTTGAAATCTCTGCGTGTCGACTCCATTTGGCAGATAGGTAATGCGATCGTGGCTGAGTTCTTTTCGAGCCAGCTCCATCTCCCCCTGCCCCACACAGATCACATGATTCGCATCCTCCAGAACACGGCGCGAACCGAACAGGGCGCCGAAGGGTTTTCCCCACTCGAATTTCTTTTCGATCGTTTGCGTCATGGACGCAAGTTCCGCCGCCGGAACATCGAACACTCCGCCATGAAGCGATACCACATACGGACGTTTCGACAGGCGGGCCGCAGTGCGCACCTCTCCCCCCAGCCTTTTGAGTGCATGTGCGTGAAACAGGCGGACGTCCTTCGCGCGATACAGTTCTTTGAACAATGACAGCGACAGCAGATTGCCACCCTTCTTATCCATCGCAGCCTTGTCCGATGCAGACAGACCGAAAAATGGGTACATGTAAGGGTATCGCCGCACAGGGATTCCGCCGTAGCTGTCAGTCGGCGACGATGCGAGGGCCATGCTCGTTACGATCTCCGGTTCCCACCCCATGCGTTGCTGATGGCAGGCAGTCTCAAGAATCACCGTTTCCGTGCCGCCCCATTCCTCGGCGACGAATCGACGGGGAACATGGATGATGCGCCTGGGCAGCTGGGGATCATGAGTCATTGATATGAAGAACGTTAAAAATATGATAATTTAACACACAACCTGCACTTTTCGAGTCTGATAGCATTCAAAAATTGTATATTTATGATAAATATGGAACATTTAAGCTTTGATTATGCTACCAAATCCTCCTCCGATGTTGGAATCCCACCATGCCCGTTGCACTAACGCGGAGGAATATGCATCCCTCCTTCGTTTTACACGCGACGGCGATGCAGCGCTGGAGAGTTGGCTCGGCGAGTTGTGCGCGAAGACAGCAACCGGCATTCAGCGAATCGTTCCCTGCGCATCGCTGGAGGCTCTGATTCTGGGTGGCGGATACGGCCGAGGCGAAGGAGGAGTATTGAAGACCGAGGACGGCGATGCCTCTTACAATGATCTAGAGTTCTTTGTTTTGATCAGAGGGGCCCCCCGCCTCAACGAGCGACGCTACGGCAAGGCAATCCATGATCTCGGCCATCGCCTCACTGAGGAATCCGGCCTGGAAGTGGAGTTGAAAATCACCTCGCTCGCCAGCATCCGCAGCAGCGAGACCACCATGTTCTACTATGATCTGGTGTGCGGACATCGCGTTACCATCGGCCCGCCAGACATTTTCGACGGCTGTGAACATCACACTCAGGCGAGTCGCATCCCTTTGCACGAAGCCACCCGGCTAATGATGAACCGATGCTCCGGTCTGCTCTATGCGCAAGAGCGACTATCTCGCAGTCCAATCACAGAGGATGAAGCCGACTTTGTCTACCGCAACATTGCCAAAGCACAGCTTGCCATGGGCGATGCATTGCTTGCAGCAAATGGCCAGTACCACTGGAGCTGCATTGAGCGCCATCAACGTCTTAAGCACCTTGCGCTACGGGAACTGGCAGACGAAATGCCTTTGGTCATCAAAGCGCACGCGTCGGGAGTTCACTTCAAACTTCATCCGGAACGTTGCCCTATTGCGCACGCCGGACTCCATGAACTACATGAAAAGGTGAACGCGCTGGGATGGACGATCTGGCAGTGGATAGAGCAGCGTCGCCTGAAGAGATCATTTGCCTCACCGGCGCAATATGCGCACGACCCTGCAAGCAAGTGTCCGGAAACCAGGCGCTTGAAAAACGCCCTGGTGAGAGTCATGGCATTCGGACCAACTGCGGCACTACGAGGTGACCGATGGCGCTATCCACGGGAAAGTCTTCTGCGAATTCTGCCGCTGCTGCTCTGGCAACGAGATTCCTATTCCGCCGAATCTGCGGCCCTGGCAAACCGCTGGTTGCACAGACCCGCGCCCACATGGAACGAAGCAGTTGAGGCATACGAACGCCTGTGGTGCCGGTTCAACTGAGGTGCCACGAGGGCAAAATCACTCGCACGAACCGGAGGTTGTGCTACCAATCGCTTGATGAGAATCATTTCCCACAAAGCGCGTGGCTACGCAAAATCCATCGAGGCACTGAACCGCAGAGCGGAACCTGCATCGCATGTTGAGAAGTCTGTGGCGGCGATTATCCGGGCGGTACGGAGCCGCGGCGATTCTGCGCTATTCTCATATGCCCGCAAATTCGACAAGGTTCAGCTGACAGCAGAAACTCTGCGCGTCTCGCGCGCCGAGCTTCGTGCGGCAACGAAATCTGTCAGCAAGCGCACTCAGGAAATCGTCGCAGCGGCCCACAGGAATGTGACTCAGTTTGCGGTGAAGAGCATGCGCAAGGACTGGAAGATGAAGAACGCGCAGGGCGCAGAAGTGGGTGAAGTGTTTCAGCCGTTCGACCGAGTCGGCATCTACGTCCCTGGCGGCAGCGCCCCGCTGGTATCGACGTCGATCATGACTGTTGCTATTGCCAGAGCGGCGGGAGTTCCAGAAATTGCCGTGTGCACACCGTGCGGCCCGGATGGCAGCATCAATCAGGCTCTGCTCTACGCACTACAAATCGCAGGGGCCACAGAGATCTACAAAGTCGGAGGTGCCCATGCGATCGCCGCGCTGGCCTGGGGAACTGCCAGCATTCCTCCCGTCACCAAAATTTTCGGCCCAGGGAATAGCTACGTGGTCGAAGCGAAACGCCAGGCTTTTGGAGTGGTAGCCATTGACCTCCTGCCTGGCCCGAGCGAGGTGCTGATCCTCGCGGACAAAACCGGTCGGGCGGACTGGATAGCGGCGGATCTGCTGGCGCAGGCAGAACATGGTGGCGACAGTGTTGCCGGATTGATCTCCGACTCGCTTCCGCTCATCAATGACGTCAAAGCCGCACTGAAGGCACAGCTCAAAACGCTATCCCGGCAGAAGCAACTCCAGCAGTCGCTGAAGGAAGGGTGCTTTGCCGTGCACGTGCCATCGATGGCAAAGGGGCTGGAACTGGTGAACGCATTTGCGCCTGAGCATGTCACGCTGATAGCCAGGAATCCAGAGCCGCTGATTTCCAGGATTCGGACTGCTGGCGCGATCTTTGTCGGGAATGATTCGCCCGTCACAGGCGGTGACTTCCTCGCCGGACCGAGCCATACGTTGCCTACTGGCGGTGCCGGCAAGTCCTTTGCCGGGCTTACGGTCGATCAGTTTCAACGACGCACCAGCATCGTCCGGTTCGATCAAAAATCGATCCGCAAGTCCGCTCAGATTATCGAAGACTTCAGCGCCCTGGAAGGCCTTGATGCGCACGGGCGCTCTGCAACGATTCGCCTCGAGTCATAGCACCATTCCCGATGCTCTGAGGATGGTTTCGTGAACATCCAGATCGTGCGCCAACGAGAACTGCGGTTCTTTTTCGCCGCGAATGATCGCAGCCAGCTCGACAAATTCGTCATCGTAGCGACCGGGTGCTTTTGGCAAATCGACATCCTGATATCCGCGATGAAACTTCCCGCGCGCTTCGGACAGTGCAAGCCGCAGTTGGGGTGGCTCCAGTGGCCGGATGTCAACGGTTCCTCCATCACCACAGACAGTGAACTGCCGCCGCTCCTGACCTTGGACTTCCATCAGGGCGGTGCGAACGGTAGCTGTGGCATTCGGATACTCCAGAACGGCCAGGCAGTTGTCTGCAAGAGAATCGCCATCGGCCTCCCGTGAACGGCGCAGAAAAGGCGTCACCTTTTCCGGCTTTCCTAACATTCCGACAATCGAGTCGATGAGATGACATCCAAGCTCGAACATTGCCCCGCCCGGGTAGCGGGCGAGCGGCCCGCGACTTTCGCCGCCAATTGTCTTGCTCATCACAGCATGCACCTCAAAAACATCGCCCAGCCAGCCGGCATCGATCGCCTGCCGACAAAATTGGATACCCGGATTGAAGCGCAACATGTACCCCATTTGGATGGCGCGTCGGCCCGCAGCAGCGGCACGGTGCAGTGCCCTGAGATCCTCCATCGCCACTCCAGCTGGCTTGTCCAGATGAACATGCATACCTGCCTGAACACACATCAGCGCCGTCGGCACCAGGTCATCGATGTCTGTTTCCACTGCTACCGCCTGCAGCCCTGGACTGCCTAACAATTGCTCCATCGTTAGCCGGGGAACACCGGAATAGACATCGTCCTCCTTAATCTTCTCCCATCGATCATCATCCGGCTCGACGACACCCACAACTTCATAAAGGCGATCGAGTTTGCGCATTGCAGCCATCTTTCCCGCCGCGTGGGCATGAGTTGTGCCGATCTGACCTGCTCGTATGCGGGCTTCCGATCGCTCCTGAGCCTGCACAACTGCAACTCCTGCGACTACAGCTGCGGCATGGGTTCTGAGAAAATTCCGGCGATTCATGACTCACGACTACTCCCCGGCGTAGGATAAGTCGATCAAGAGATGCATAGCACTTGGTCTGCCAGCTGACAGGATACGCTTGCAGTTTACACTTGAATTCTTCTAAGGTATTCAAGCAAAGCTTATTATCATCCCAATTCTGTTATGAAGTTTCGATCGCTCCATTCCGTCTACCTGGTTGTGTTGCTTTACGCACTTACCGCAGGGTGCGCCAGCATGCGCAAATCCAGTCCGACGACGCCGGGAACAGCGGCCGCACAAGCCTATCGGGAACTGAACATCTACCAGCGATTTATTCCAAAGGGCCGATACGGCAGGTGGAAATACCGCCCGATGAATCCCAGATACATCACCATCCACAGTACACAAAACTATTCCCCAGGAGCGGACGCATGGAGGCACTCGCTGGCGCTCAACAACGGCAAGCTAACCGCAACGATGCGCCCAGGCGGGAATCGAATCGGATACCTCACCTGGCACTTCACCGTGCAGGACGACGCCTGTGTGCAACACCTGCCCACAACCGAACAGGGCGAGCATGCCGATTTTGACGGCCCCGGCAACAACTACAGCATCGGGATAGAAATGTGTGAGCACCCCGGCAACAACCGGGCGGCTACCGTAGCACGCACGGCAAAGCTCGCGGCGTATCTCATGAGACAGTACGGCATTCCGTTGAAGAACGTCGTCCCCCACTATCACTGGCCACGCTATGGGCGAACACCCGCCAACAAGAATTGCCCGAACTTTCTCCTTGATAACGGTCGTCCGGGCAGAAAATGGCAGGCGTTTCTCCAGCAAGTAAACGGCTACTATCGGCAGATGCGATAGCGCCACCGTTGGCTTGATCCCTGCCAGTCTATGGGTCACAGTGCCAAAATCCTTTCCCTGGAGAAATCGAATGGCCGAGAACGAACCCACTGAACTTCATTGCCCCTGGTGCCAGACCGGTCTTGGCGTCTCGTCTATTCCAACGGACGGCAGTGCACTCGAATGCCCGGGGTGCCACCAGAAGTTTTATGCAGAGCCAGACGAGCCGGACTACGAAGAAGGACTCGGTGAGCAACCCACGTTTGACGAAGCTGACGACATCGAATCTCTCGAAGCGTTTCTTGAGAAAAAGGTGCGAGGAAGGATACCCGCGCCCAAAGAGAGGCCTCGATTGTCGCCCAAGAGTGGAAAAGAAGCTGCCGGCTGGTCGAAGTGGGAACATGCTGCCCCTAGCCCTAAAAAACCTGCGTTCCAGAGAGACGTCCGCAAAGCAGATGAGGCGGACCGCTTGCCCAAACCGCTGATCGAGGATCTCGCAAAGGAGCAGAAGCAACCGCTCAAATTCAGCGAACTGGGCCATACGAGCCTGCCGCAGGAGCGCGAAATCGACCGTGAGCACAGACGCAGACGGGAGGTGCTCCAGAAAGGATGGGAGACACTCTCAGATCCCGCCACCCAAGCCACAGGCCCCAGGATTTCGCAGAAAGACTCGCTCCATTTCCAACGTAATTTGATATCAACGGCAGACCGCGAGGTTTCCGCTGAGGAGTTGGCAATGAAGCGCCAGGAGCATGCCCGGCACAAGGACAGGCTGAGCTGGGAGGACAACGATTCACTGGCGTCTGACGTTGGCGATTTTTCTATTGAGAAACTCGAACGTAGCCAGCGAATCAAGAGTATCATCCTAGGTAGCCTGGGTGCCTGTGCGATCCTGGCGGCCGCTATAGGGCTGTTCTTGGGCATCTCCCATTTACAGGACGTCAATGACATCACCACTGCGCCCGGTGGCGGCCCTGATCTTCAGACTCCCGCGCTGCCCGATTACTCTGTCGCGAATAACTACAATATCATCATCGCAAAACTCCGGGAGTTCCTTGAGGCTGAAGATGTCGACGCGATGCTGAAAACCGTACGGAATCGCGCATCGGTGGATCAAATCGCGCGTGAATACTACGCGAAGTACCCCTACGAGCGACGACTACTCAGAGAGGTGCCTTCACAGGACGCAGTGACCATCGTAGATGGCTTTGCCGTGGTATCGTGTGTGGTCGGTAAAAGTGAACGACTCATGGTGCCAATGGAAATCGCGGCAGGACTAAAGGTCGACTGGGAAGCAGTGGTAGGATATTCGGAAATGGACTGGGAGGATTTCAAAACCACGAAACCAAAAACGCCGACATTATTTCGCGTCAGCCTATCTCCAGTGAACTACTACAACTATGGTTTCGACGAAAAGGACTACGTATCCATCCAGATATCTGATCAAAGTTTGAATCACGTCTTCTACGGCTACATTCCCCGCAAAGGAGCCCTAGTGGACGAATTCGTCCAATTGCTTCCTGAGGCGGTGGGAATCGGAGGAGGTTCTTATGATTTGCGAGCCGTGCTGGAACTCAAGTATCCAGATGAAGAAGCTGCAGCGAATCAGATCGAAATCGTCTCATTGAAAGCGAGAGGGTGGGTCTATCGCAGGGATTTGCGGGCTACCACACATTCA
This sequence comes from Verrucomicrobiia bacterium, assembly GCA_020439995.1. Classification (GTDB taxonomy): domain Bacteria; phylum Verrucomicrobiota; class Verrucomicrobiia; order Verrucomicrobiales; family DEV007; genus JAGROY01. Next base: position 747 of record JAGROY010000217.1, on the reverse strand, counting down.
TTGGACCTGTTCGCGAACGATGCCAAAACTGACGGAGGGGACGTTCGTTTCGACGATGCGCTACACATCACCGACTGGGACGACAGCACTACGACACTGGAGTGGAGGGTGGACATAGAGCGTCCCGTCCAGGTCGCCGTCTTTGCTCTGCTGGCGAATGGCGGGAGCACGGGCAAGAAGCTGGCGCTGACTGCGGGCCCAAAGAGGATCGAGCATGTGGTTCCCGTGACTGGGGGGTGGGACACTTTTGTTGAATCATTCATCGGCGATTTGGATTTTGACGCCCCCGGAACCTACACATTTCGGCTGAAACACGGGGAACGGATCGACGAGTCGTTGATGACGCTGGATAAACTCATCTTCCGCGCTGGAAGTGAACTATTGGGGGCGCGGGTGCGCGATCCATTATTAAAACCGCTGGTGCACCCCATAGCAAGGCAGCCTGATCTAAAGATACCTGGAAATACACTAACAGATCCCGAACGGGCAGGCGGATGGCGCATGCTTTTCAATGGTGAAGACCTCAGTGGCTGGAGCGGCTACCGAATGCGCGACACCCCGGACGGCTGGAGCGTCCAAGCCAACCAGTTGATGCTCGTTCAGCCTGGCTGCGGCGCGCTGATAGCCACTGAGGAGTTTGAAGATTTCGAAATGAAACTCGAATGGCAGGCGTCGGATGGCCAGTCCAGCGGCGTGTTTTTCCGTGTGGTTGAAAACAAGAAAACCATCGAGGAGACAGGGATCGAA
>JAGROY010000216.1 GCA_020439995.1 Verrucomicrobiia bacterium | reverse complement strand
TCCGGTTGCGGGTCTCCGCCAGTCTCGCCGCGCAGGATTTCCTGCAGCCGGGCTCGCTCAGCAGCAAACGGGTCTGCCGGATCGGGTTCATCCTGAGCGAAAATCTGGACTTGGGAAGTCAGCAGCGTAGCAGCCAACAACGCGGGCAGGAATCGGAACGGGCACGAGGAAAACCTCAAAGATGGCGATTGGAGCTTCATATTGAATGGCTTGGCGAGTATATCAACCTGTTGGTGAACTGTACGGAAGCGCGCACAGAATGTCAAAGCTGGTTCGACTCGGCGCGGCGCTTGTCAATTTGCGCCAATTGATAACTTTCAGGCGTCCCGATGTCGATCCAGTGCCCAGATATAGCAATTCCGTAGACTTCTGTGCGATCTGTAAGCCAGCGGATTAAGTGGCCCGCCTGGTCCGGATTGTTTCCTTCTGCGAGATACTGCTCAATCAGAGGCAGTGTGTCCGTCTGGAAATAGTAGAGAGCGATCCCTCCGACGGTGGATTCTGGCTTTATTGGCTTTTCCTCAAAATGGACGATTTGACCGTTCGGAGCAGTGATGACGCTGGCGATGCCTTTAACGGCCTCCACATTTCCTGTGTCAAATGTGCCAGTGGTGCAAGGCTTCCCAATCGATCGGGTGATGAACTCCTCTTGTGATGTGGAGAACAATGTGTCGCCCGCCACCACAACCAAGTCGTCGCCGTCAATCGCTGCGGCACCAATGCTCCATGCCAGATCTCCGATGGCTCCAAGCTTGTTCCCTGCGCAAGTCGAGCCATCGTTGAGCAACTTTACAGGAATCTTGAGCGGCTCTCGCTCCGGCGAATCTAACCATGTGTTAAAAACTTCAAAATGGGAGGCATTGGTGACGATGAATACTGATTTTAGCGCTGGATGCTTGGCTGTGTATCGCAGGACGGTGTCCAGCACCGGTTTTCCTGCAACCGGCAGAAGAGCCTTGGGGAAATCCCCAGTCAGGCCTTGCAGACGCTGGGCGTAGCCGGCGCATAGGATCAGAAGATTCATTGTGGGCAGCATAGCTGGAGATTCGAGCCGTGCCAGCGCGACCTCGCTCAGGTTCGGCTACAATCTTCGGTTGATCTTGCTTCAGATTACGCGGATGTCTGTGCGCCCTGATCGTAAGTTTAACCCTCTATTCCAAAGCATATGTATGGCGAACTCGCCCCGTTTATCGAGAATCCAGTCCTGGAAGAATTCCTGAAACTCAGGGCAAGCATTCTAATACGGCCGGACTTTAATCCCGATGCGAACGAACTCGAAAGTGTGGACGAGTTGGTGGAAGCGGGCGAATTTGGAGAGGTGATCGAAACGATTCGGGCCGCAATCTGGCCAAATTTTCTGCTGAGCCCGGGGGCGCACGTGCAGCTTGGATTTGCACTTCAGAAGGAGGAGCGGGAACGTGAGGCAAATGTCGAGCGAGCAATTGCGGCGCTGCTTATGCGGGGAATCGAACTCACCGGTGATGGCAGCGAAAGTTCGCCCTTTCTGGTTTCGCGGACGTCTGACGAATACGACTACCTATTTGCCAAGCAGCTGGAATTCGCCAGCTACACTGAAGTTGAAAGTGAAGGCCGCCAGCTGGACTGCATTCTCGTGCGGGACAAGGGCACGGTGTTTTTTGATGTTACTGACATCTGTCGTATCCGCCGGGCGCGTTCTTCGGGTTGATGCAGTTGGATTTCGCTCTATGGTTATCCTGTGAGTGAAGAAAAAACACCTCCCGCCGCACCAAACCTCGTCGATCTCGGCTTCATGGATGCGCGCATCAAAGCCATTGATATTGCAGCATTCTTTGATCGGGTGCAGCGTCACGGGCAATCGGACGACTACCGTGTGGCCGCATTGCGTGCGGCACTGCCAGAGCTGCTGAGCGGGGAAACGGGGAGGGCGCGGCGTGTCCTTGAGGCATTGAGTGACCAGAGCGAGGAGCCCATTCCAGCAGCTGTCATTCAGGGCGCTTTCGGCGCACCACGACCGACTGAATCCTAACACTGCCTGAAAAATCGATGAGATATATTGAACCACATGCGCACATGGTGAGCCGCACCACCGATGACTATGTTGCCATGGCCCTGGCGGGCTGCGAGGCGATCTGCGAGCCGGCATTCTGGGCTGGTTTCGACCGCGCATCGGAGAAGGGATTCTATGACTACTTTCGCCAGATTACGGACTACGAACCCAGGCGCGCCGCAAAATTTGGCCTGAAGCACTACTCCTGGCTGTGCATCAATCCGAAGGAAGCCGAGGACGTTTCACTGGCCGAGGCTGTGCTGGCGTTGATTCCCGAGTTCATCGATCAGCCGAATGTTCTCGGCATTGGCGAGATCGGGCTGAATAAGAACAGTCGCAATGAACTCAAGGTGCTGGAAATGCACATCGATCTGGCCGCCAGGCACGATCAGCTGATTCTTGTGCACACGCCGCACCTCGAGGACAAGCTGAAGGGAACGAAGTTGATTCTGGATGTGCTGGCCAGCGACAGCCGAATCAACCCAGGCCGTGTCATTATCGATCACGTGGAAGAACACACTGCACCGCTGGTGCTTGACCGGGGGTTCTGGGCGGGGATGACACTTTATCCCGAATCAAAGACCACGCCACATCGGGCGATCGACATGCTCGAACTCTACGGCTCCGAGCAAGTCTGGCTGAATAGTGCCTGTGACTGGGGAATCAGTGATCCGATTGCGGTGCCAAAAACCGCCCTGGAGATGCGCAGGCGGGGCTATGATGCGGCATCGATCGATCGCCTGCTCTACCAGAACCCCGCCAGCTTCATGAGTCAGTGTCCGAAGTTTGCGATAGACGGATTCTCCGGTGTTGTTGGCGCTTGACGTTTGGTGGATTGCCCGTTCCCTTGGCATCGTGAAACTGACCGAAGAGCAGAAAGAAACGATCACCCGTTGGGCCGATGAAGACGGCATCAACCTGGGCGATATCCAGCGCCGCTTAAAAACGGAGCTGGGAATCAACGTGACCTACCTGGAGACGCGGTTTTTGCTGGAAGATCACGGCATTGAGCTCAAGCCACCAGCCCCCCAAGCAGAGGATGAGCCGGATCCTAAAGCGGAACTCAACGAGGTGGAGGCCATGCTCGCCGATGACGAACCCGACCCGACGCCGCTGGCGGGAGGAAAGGTGACAGTGACAGTGGATACCGTGACGGTGCCGCAGGCGATGGTTAGCGGGAAGGTGATGTTCAGTGACGGAGAGTCTGCCCTCTGGTACATTGACCAGATGGGAAGGTTGGGGCTCGATCCGAGCACTCCAGGTTACCGTCCCTCAGAGCCGGACATTCTCGCGTTTCAGCAGGAGCTTCAACGCGCGATGGGCTAAATCATGCAAATGAAGGCAGGAATAGTTCTCCGAGCTGTTCCGCAGGGTGAATGCCACGCTCACGAGAACGACCCGTAGCAGATCGCCCCGGGCGATGGGAATCCGGACGTGCTTGGGCAATTCAATCCAAAGCTATAGAGTTTCTTGATCAACGCCTCCTGCAGAACCACTATGGCCAACATGGACAGACGAACCTTTATCCAACTTTCCGGCGCGGGATCCGTGGTGGGAGCGGCCATGGCCGCTACGGGGCAAGAGAATCCTCAAACGCCCGCTCCTGGACTTGCTGTGGGCAACCCTGTAGTCATGGCGCCCCGCACCGATGGAGTGGAGATCGTCTGGCGGGTGAGTGGTCTGGCAAAGGGATATGTGGAGTATGGCACCAGCAAAGATTTGGGAAATGTTGCACGCAGCGACGGCTGGGGATTACGTCCTGCTGGCAAGGAGGTGATTCGCGTTCGGCTCGAAGGCCTTGAGGAAGGAACCACTTACCACTATCGTGTGATCACGGAAGGCTTCGATACAAAAACTCCCGCTCTGGAAACGGGGCCATTACGGAGTTTTCGCACGCTTTCTGCTTCCGCTGAGAGCACATCGTTCTGCGTCTGGAACGACACCCACAAACACGACGAGACCATCAGAAATCTCGCATCCATCACCCCTGCGAGCGATTTCCTGCTGTGGAACGGGGATGTCTCGAATGACTGGAATCGTGAGGGTGAAGTGGCCGAGGCGGTGCTTACGCCTGGAGGTGCGGGGAGTGGCGTCGATTTCACTGGAGAGAGTCCGCTTTTGCTGCTGCGCGGCAATCATGACGTAAGGGGAATCCTTGCCCACCAAGTCGAAGACTACGTCGCAATGCCGGATGGAAAACCCTGGTATGCATTTCGGTCGGGCCCTGTCGCGTTCATCTGCATGGACACTGGAGAGGACAAGTCCGATAATCATCCGTATTTATTCGGGCGCGCAGCCTGTGAACCAATGCGGATAGAGGAGGCTGCGTGGTTGGAAAAGATCATCGAGCGGCCCGGGATCAGGAACGCTCCCTACCGGGTCGTGTTCTGCCACATTCCGCTGCGCTGGACCGATGAGGAAACCGACCATGGTTTCGACTATTTCAGCGAACGGAGTCGCAAGCTATGGCACGGTTCGCTGGTGAAATGGGGCGCTCAAATCGTTGTGTCTGGCCACACTCATCAAGACGCCTACATCGAACCAACCGATGCTTTCCCATACGCCCAGCTCGTTGGCGGAGGCCCGAAAATGCCTCAGGCTCGACTAATCACTGGGAATGCCAACGGCGAAGAATTGGTGTTTCGCGTGCTCGACCTTGCTGGCAAGGAGGTGCGCCGTATTCCATTCTCACCGCTGGCCTGACCCGACCCGAGTAGTTCGATTAGTTTAGAGGCGCTCCTTCTATCATCAGGGTGGAACGCGTGCGTAGTCCAAGTTACCGTCTCTGAATAGAGAATGGCGGGATCCCAAGCATCTGTCACGGCACCTACTGCAGTTAGTCGCGGGCCTCATTGATGTCGGGCAACTTATCCACACGCCACCGGCGAGTTGGCTACAGCAGCCCGCGTCCCCGTATCGGTGATCGCCCGACCTGGCCTGGATACTTTCAGGAAGCTGGCTACTACACCGCGCGAGTCAGCAAGATTTTTCACATGGGAGTTGCCCATTGGAATTGAAAAAGGAGACGACTGTGCCGATCATCCGCAGCCATGGACTGAGCGGTTCAACAGCAAAGTAAAGGGCCGCAGTGGCAGGCGCCGGGGGAGGGGAAACTATCGAGGGAAACCCTGATGGAAAGAGACTGGTGGTCTGCGGCAACACATTCGTCGTGGTCGAGGCGGAAGGTGACGATCTCGTCCACTCAGATGGAAAAACTGCGGCTAGGGCGTGCGAATTGATCCAAAAACACGAAGCGGGGCGATTCTGGCTGGCGGTGTTTGTTCGTCCGCATGTTCCCTTTGTTGCTCCAAAGTCTTACTCTCCCCTGAGCTAGAAATCCCAATCCTGCTGTTCTAGCCGAAACTGTTCGGCGAGCCACTGGTAGGCGGAGCGAATCGAATCCTCGGTCGGCTGATGGCCACTGCCGTGATCGAGCATGCCAATGGCGTGTAGGCGCCCGAAGAGCGCATAGACTGGTTTTGTCGCATTTAAATACTGCCAGCTTTCCGGCTTGTCATACTGGCCAGCGATAAGGAGGAAGGCTCGCGGTGCATGCAGCGCGAGTAGCTGGTGATGGGCGATCGCGAAATCTCTGGTGAGGATTTTATGCCCAAAGTACCACGGATCCTGCCAGTTGGTAAAATCCCAGCCAATCCCGAAATCAGAAGCGATTGTTGCTTTGACGCGCGAATCCAGGCAACCCGTGTAAAACGCTATCTTGCCACCCAGTGAATGCCCGATCAACACGAGTCGATCGGAGTCAACATCTGCCTGTTTGAGAACAAGGTCGATTCCCCGGCGTGTGTCGTGGACAAGTTTGCCCATGCCCGTCCATTGCGGGTGATCTCTGGCGAGTTTCTCAGCGGCCAGGCGCCACCAGTTGAAGCCCTCGTTGTTCGCAGGCGCGGTACCAGGTTAAATGGAAACGCCTCTGTGCAAGCCACCACGTAGCCCTGCTGGACGAGGTGCCATCCGAACTGTGTGGTGAGATTCGTGGTGATGCGTTCCTGCTTTTCAAGATCGAATCCTGCCATCGCATCGGGATGATAGAACGGCACTACCGCGACGGGGCGTGGCGACAGAACGCGTTTCTTCGGCTCCATGATGAGAACCAATTGTTTCGTATCAGGGCCGGTAGGTTGCCTCCATAATGTTCCCCGGAAATTCGGTTGATCAAAGGTATCGATCAGTTCAGGCGTTTTGTCGTAGTCGTCGTTGAACGAGGGCATCCCGAGGAGCTGCTGCCACTGTTTGTAAACTGCGATTCGTTGAGTCTCCCAGTTCTCGATAGTCAGTTCGCTGGTGAACAGGGGCGCGAGATGCTGAGGCTCACCCAGATCTGTATAAGCGGGGGCGCTCAACCTTAGAGAAATTGATGGATCGTCAGCTAGCGCCTGTGCGCAAAATGCAAAGAGCAGAGGAATTAGTTTTTGGGCAGTTTTTTTCACAGGAAAGAGCGTGACAGAGCCATCGCTGCCTGCAAAGCGTCATTATGGGCGTGCAGATACTCTGGCCCTCTGTGTAACAGGAAGACATCGGCGCCAGACTGGTATCCATTTCGCAGGATGAACTCAGGGTACATTCTTCCATGCTTGGGCTGCCGTTCGAATCAAAATCTCCCATGAATCCTGCTTATCTTCCAAGCCAGTGGAATGGTGGCTTGTGTCACCGATAGTGCAGCGTAATGATGGATCAATGACTTCCCACTCTTTAGCTCCCTACCAGCTTTTCCTTTTCATTGGGATCATGGCAGGGGGGATTTCTGGAGCAGCGATTGCTGATGAGAATGATTTAGCGTTCACATTGCCAGAACAGCCGAGCTTTAACCGGGATATCCGCACGATTTTTTCGAGGACGTGTTTCGCTTGTCACGGGCCCGACTCTAATACTCGAGAGGCAGAACTCCGGTTCGACCTCCGGGCGGACGCGATACTTGAGCGGGATGGAAGTCATCCGATCCTGCCCGGTGACGCTGCCAGCAGCGAAGCGTACCGACGGATCATTTCTACCGACCCGGATGACCAGATGCCGCCGGCGGACTTCCACACACAATTGTCGCCCCGCGACAGGGCATTGATCAAAGAGTGGATCAATCAGGGCGCGAAGTACGAAAGACACTGGGCATTCATCCCTCCCGTGCGTCCTGTGCCGCCGCAGGTGCAACACGCAGATGCCGTGCGCAACCCGATTGATGCGTTCGTCATTGCCAGACTCGAAGCTGACGGAATTGCGCCCGCACAGCAGGCCGACCGCCGCACGTTGATCCGGCGTGTAACCCTGGATCTCACGGGATTGCCACCAAGCACCCGTGAGATCGAGGCATTCGTCTCGGACCCTGCTCCCGACAACGACGCCTATGAGAAACTGGTCGATCGTCTATTGGACTCTCCTCGCTTCGGTGAACACCAGGCTCGCTACTGGCTCGACGCCGCTCGGTATGCGGACACCAGTGGCTACCAATATGACAGGGAGCGCGAGCAGTGGGTGTGGCGCGATTGGGTCATTGACGCCTTCAATTCGAATCTGCCATTCGATAAGTTCACGATGGCACAGACCGCAGGCGACCTGCTGCCGGATGCCAACAGCCAGACGCGCCTGGCCACAGGATTTCATCGAAATCATCCGATCACGATTGAGGGTGGTGTCATCGATGAGGAATACCGAACTGAATATGTGATGGATCGTGTCGTCACTACGACCACCACATGGCTGGGGTTGACCTTTGGTTGCGCCCGCTGCCACGATCACAAATACGATCCAATCGACCAGAGCGATTTCTACTCGTTTTTCGCGTTCTTCAATAACGTTCCCGAACGCGGTCTAAATGGATTCAAACCGCAAGAAATCATTCCATCCCCTCTCAGCCAGGGGCAATCGGCTGGTTTGGAAGCGAAATTGGCCAAGGTTCAAAGCAGATTCGATGAAGAATTGGCGAAGGTCGGTGACTTGATTGATGAATGGGAGCAAGCCCTCCGCGATGATGTAGCCGCCGATTTGAAGCCAGTGAAGATTGTCGCTGTCAGGGCAGAAGGAGGTACGGAACTCACGGCCCTGGCCGATGGTAGTGTACTGGCGTCCGGACCCAACCCTGCAACGCAGACTTACCAGATCAATTTTCTCACCCCAGAAGAAGCACCCACTAAAACCATTCGCCTCGAAGCATTGACAAGCGATTCGCTGCCGAACCATTCGACCGGCCGCGCCTTCAATGGCAACTTCGTGCTCAGCGAGATCGGTGTCGAAATGCTCGACACCGAGGCCAAGGACGAGTCCTCCTGGGTGCCGGTGGGCATCGCTCACGCCGAAGCCGACTATCAGCAGAAGGGCTTTCCGATCACTGCCGCATTCGACGGTAAAAGTGATCAGGGAGGCTGGGCAGTAGATGGCAACACGCGGTTCGATGCGTCCACCGCTCTGTTCACACTGGCCGAGCCAATCGCCCCCAAGTCGCTCGTTCGCGTTCGATTGATTCACAACTACGGAAGTTCCCATGCGATCGGACGTTTTAGATTTTCCTTTCCGGTCGATGGCACTTCTCCCGTTCCCAGTTCTATTCGCGATACCCTGGCGATCGATCGGGACAAGCGCAGCGACGCCGACCAAATGGCGATCGCCCGCTATCTCTCGGAGCGTTACGGTGGACCCGCCATTGCCACCCTGACGAAAGAATTGCAAGTGCTGGACAGTCAAATCGCCGCAGCAAAGGCCGCCGTCCCTGCGACGATGATTCTTACTGAAATGCCGGAGCCGCGCCAGACCTACGTGCTCATGCGGGGTGAATACGATAAGCCGCTGGATGATCGCCCCGTCCAGCCTGACATTCCCGCTGCACTGGGCGGCTTGCCTTCCGGTTTCCCTCGAAATCGCCTCGGACTCGCCAAGTGGCTGGTATCCGAAGACAATCCCCTTACCGCAAGGGTTGTTGTGAACCGCTACTGGTCTCAGCTGTTCGGTAACGGAATCGTTAAAACGATCGAAGACTTTGGGGCTCAGGGCGAGTATCCATCACATCCAGAGCTGCTCGACTGGCTCGCAGTGGAATTCGTACAGTCCGGCTGGGACGTCAAGCATGTCTTCAAAACAATGGTGATGAGCGGTACTTATCGACAGAGTTCTCGTGAAACGCGAGAATCGAGGGTACTGGATCCTGATAATCGTCTGCTCGCCCGCGGGCCACGGTTCCGGCTTGATGCCGAAACGATCCGGGATACGGCGCTTGCAGTGAGTGGACAACTGGACGACACGATCGGCGGCCCCAGTGTATACCCCTACCACCCGGAAGGACTCTGGCTTGAAATTAACAACCGACCGGGCTATTCGCGTGCCTATCCGCACTCGAAGGATCCGGCGCAACTCTACCGGCGCAGCATGTACACGTTCTGGAAGCGAACGGTACCGCCACCGAGTCTAGCCACGTTCGATGCTCCAGAGCGCGAGTACTGCGTCGTCCAGCGGTCGAGAACCAATACTCCCCTGCAAGCGTTCATTCTGTTGCACGATCCGCAATTCGTTGAAGCCGCACGCAAGCTCGCCGAGCGCATAATCCACGAATCGGGTTCCGATCCAGCCCGGCGCATTGCCTACGGATTTGAGCTCTGTACTTCCCGCCGTCCGACCGAACGCGAAGCGGTATTGCTGCGGAAAGCTCTCAATGAGCGGCTTAGCCTATACCGGGCCAGCGAAGAGGCGACCGAGAGATTGTTGTCGGTCGGCCAGTCACCGAACGACCCTGCCATAGAACCCGCGGAGCTAGCTGCGTACACAGCCATCGCTCGAATTCTGATGAATCTCAGCGAATTCATTACCAAAGGATAATCGCGGACGATCGCTAACTAACTAATCTCCTGTCTCAATGGATCCGATAACCGAATATCAATTGGACGTTACCCGGCGTCACTTCATTAGCAATGCTGGCCGAGTTGGGCTCGGTTCGGTGGCCCTCATGTCGTTGCTGAAACCTGAGTTACTTTCAGCATCCGGCGGAAGTCTATCTCTCGCGACAAACAATGGGCCGGGGTACACTCCGGGCGTTCCGGGCGGTACGCACTTTCCAGCCAGAGCCAAGCGCGTCATTTACTTGTGCCAGTCCGGTGCGCCCAGCCAGATGGACACTCTCGACTACAAGCCGTCACTGGCCAAGCTCGATGGAAGAGAATTGCCTGACTCGATCCGCTTGGGGCAGCGCCTCACCGGGATGACTTCCGGACAAAAATCGTTTCCAGTGGCGAAGAACTTCGTCGATTTTCGCCAATATGGTCAGAGCGGACAATGGATCAGCGACTTGCTGCCGCACCATGGGAAAATTGCGGACGAGATGTGCATCATCAATTCGATGTACACCGAGGCAATCAATCACGACCCGGCCATCACTTTTTTCCAGACCGGCCACCAGCAGCCGGGACGTCCTTCGTTGGGCGCGTGGGCCAGCTATGGGCTCGGTTCAGAATCTGCGAACCTGCCAGCCTATGTTGTGTTACTCGATAAGAACACCGATTCGCAGGCCCAGCCGATCTATTCCCGACTCTGGGGTGCCGGGTTCCTGCCAAGCAATCACCAGGGTGTCAAACTTCGCGGTTCAGGTGATCCGGTGCTCTACCTCAATGACCCAACCGGAGCCAGCACCGCAGAAAAACGCCTGTTACTAGACGATATCGCCGCGCTCAATGTAGAACGCCACAGCATCGTCGGTGATCCAGAAATCAAGACCCGGATCGCTGCCTACGAAATGGCCTACCGTATGCAGATGTCAGTGCCTGAGTTGACCGACACTTCGGATGAGCCCGATTCGACGTTCGACCTCTACGGGCCGGACGCCAAACTCCCGGGCACCCACGCGGCCAACTGTCTGCTTGCGCGCCGACTGGCAGAGCGCGGAGTGCGGTTCATCCAGATTTACCACCGTGGCTGGGATCACCACTCGAATTTGCCCGGTCGCCATCCCCTCATTGCCAAAGAAGTCGATCAGGGCTCTGCAGCGCTGGTACTGGACCTCAGGCAGCGCGGCCTGCTGGACGACACGCTTGTTGTTTGGGGCGGGGAATTCGGCCGCACGGTTTACAAACAGGGTGACGCGATCAAGTTTGGCCGGGATCATCATCCGCGGTGCTTCTCTATCTATCTCGCTGGTGGCGGCGTACGTGGCGGACACCGTTACGGCCAGACCGACGAGTTTTGCTACAATATCGTCGACAAGGCCAATGAAGGCGTCCACGTCCACGATCTCAATGCGACAATCCTCCACCAACTAGGATTCCATCACGAACGCCTTACTTACTTTTTCCAAGGACGGCACTACCGATTGACCGATGTGCACGGCAAGGTGGTCAAGGGTATTCTAGGGTCAATGTCGTTGAATTAAGAAATT
>JAGROY010000215.1 GCA_020439995.1 Verrucomicrobiia bacterium | reverse complement strand
TTACATCTTTTTGACCGCCCACCCTCTTCAGGCGCGATTGGATGAGATTTCCAACCGCGTGCGCGAGGAAATGGATCTCGGCCAGAAACCAGCGAACGCTCAAGAATTGGCATCCTCGGTGATTGCTCCTGATGACAGCTCTTTCCAGTGGTCGCCGATGGGGAGTGGTCTAGCGGCGGATCTTCCCACTACATTGGAGACGATTTACCAGAGGATGGTTGAGCGCTACGAAGACAAGCCAACAAATTCCAGCCGTTCCGATGAAACAATCTGGAAGACCTTTAAAAAGAGGTTCGAGGAGAAGCAGATTCTGTCCCGCCTCAGAACCAAAACGATCGCTGTTCAGGACGACGAAGTGGAGTTTAGCCACGCATGGAAGAACCATCAGTGGCATTGCATGGAAACCTTGTCCTTCGACCTGATGCAGCCGCAGAGTATCAAGGACAAGGCACACTCCTGGCTTGGGCGAATGACCAGCATCAAAGACTCACAGGACGAGTTCCGCATCTACTATCTGGTAGGTGAACCTCAGCTCGAAAAGAGCAAACGGGCCTTTGAACGGGCATTGGACGTCCTTCATAAAACTCCTGTCGAACACCAGATTGTTCGAGAGGACGAGGCGGAGGGCTTCGCAGCGGAGATGGCGGCAAAAATCGCTAAGCATGATGCCGAGATCGGCGGGAAGAGCTGAAGGCTGGATACACTGCAATGCCGACCGACACCACTGAGACGGGACTCGAGAACCTGATCATGCGCCACATGACCGGGGAGAATGGTTTGTCTTCCTGTGACGGTTCATTCATTGCGGAAACTGCTCCGTCCGAGAGTGGCACTGGCTGGTTCGCCGGCAATCCCGCCGCCTATGACCGCGAGTATGCGGTCGATCCTGAGCACTTGTTCGCCTTCCTGAAGGCAACGCAGCCGGACGAATATCAGAAGCTGGGGATTAATGACTACCTTGAGAAGAAAGGTATGGCTCGACTGAAATTTCTCGCCCGGCTCCAGGGCGAGATTACTCGGAGAGGGGTGATCGATGTCTTGCGCAATGGCATCAAACCCGGCGCATTGAGTTTTGACCTCTTCTACGGGAAGCCCTCTGCGGAGAACGCAAAAGCGGTCGCACGTCATGCGGCGAACCGCTTTAGCATCACTCGCCAACTGCGCTACAGCGGAGTCGAAACCAAGCGGGCGCTCGACCTTGGAGCCTTCATCAATGGTCTGCCTGTGGCCACTTTCGAACTGAAGAATAGCCTGACAAAGCAGACAGTGGACGATGCGATCGAGCAGTACAAACACGACCGCGACCCTCGCGAGACGCTGTTTCAGTTTGGCCGCTGCGTCGTGCATTTCGCGGTCGATGACCATGAGGTTGCAATGTGCACCGAGCTCAAGGGGAAGAAGGGCATGGCCAAGGATTCGTGGTTCCTGCCATTCAATCAAGGTTGGAACGACGGAGCGGGCAATCCTCCCAACTCGGACGGCATCAAGACCGACTATCTGTGGAAGCGAATCCTCACGCCAGAGGGACTCACGGACATTCTGGAGAACTATGCCCAGATCGTCGAAGAGCTGAACGCCAAGACCGGAAAGAAGAAAAAAGTGCAGATTTTCCCCCGTTACCATCAGCTCGAAGTGGTGCGGAAACTCCTCTCCGATGTCCTGGAACACGGGGCGGGCCAGCGCTACCTGATCCAGCATTCGGCTGGCAGCGGCAAGTCGAACTCCATTGCCTGGCTGGCGCATCAGTTGATCGCCTTTCGGAAAGAAGGCGCGGAGGTTTTCGACTCAATCATTGTGATCACAGACCGGCGAATCCTCGACAAGCAGATCCGTGAAACGATCAAGAGCTTCGCCCAGGTCGGCAGCATTATCGGCGCAGTGAAAGAGGGCGGAACTTCCAAGACAGCCCAACTCTCCAAATATCTAAAGGACGGTAAGAAGCTCATCATCTCAACGGTGCAGACGTTTCCAGAAGTGCTTGATCGGATCGGAGACGAGCACCGAGGTAAGAATTTTGCCATCATCATCGACGAGGCCCATTCAAGCCAGGGCGGTCGCACGGCTGCTGCGATGAGTATGGCGCTCTCGAAAGACGGTGCCGAGCAGGAGGACGAGACGACCGAGGATAAGATCAACCGAATCATAGAATCTCGGAAGTTGCTGACCAACGCCAGCTACTTCGCCTTCACTGCCACGCCCAAGAACAAGACCCTGGAGATTTTTGGTATCCCTTACCCTGAAGGGGGCGAGGTCAAACACCGCCCGTTCCACGGCTATACGATGAAGCAGGCGATTCAGGAGGGCTTCATCCTCGACGTGCTGAAACACTACACGCCGGTTGCCAGCTACTACCGGCTCGCCAAAACGGTAGAGGGAGACCCTGAGTTCGACGTGAAGAAGGCGCGCAAGAAACTGCGCCGCTATGTTGAGAGCCACAGTAAGGCCATCCGCGACAAGGCCGAGATCATGGTGGATCATTTCATTGAACAGGTCATGGGCCAGAACAAGATTGGCGGTCAGGCCCGGGCGATGGTGGTCACGGGCAGCATCCAGCGGGCGATCCATTACTTCTTCGCTTTCCAGGATTATCTCACGGAAATTAAGAGCCCCTACAAGCCGATCGTCGCATTTTCCGGCGAACCGGAATACAACGGCGAAAAAGTGAGCGAATCAAAATTGAACGGTTTCCCAAGCAACGACATCGCCGACAAGATCCAGGAAGATCCCTACCGTTTCCTCATCTGCGCCGACAAATTCCAGACCGGATACGACGAACCGCTGCTGCATACGATGTACGTGGACAAGCCACTGTCCGGCATCAAGGCGGTGCAGACGCTTTCTCGCCTGAACCGTGCACACCCGAAAAAGCACGACGTTTTTGTCCTCGATTTTCAGAACGACACCGAGACCATCGAGAAATCGTTCGCCGACTACTACCGCACTACCATCCTCAGCAAGGAGACCGACCCCAACAAGCTTCACACGCTCAAAGGGGAATTGGACCAGTATCAAGTTTACGCACCGGAGAAGATCGACGCTCTAGTGGAACTATATTTGGGAGGAGCCGACCGAGACAAGTTGGATCCAATCCTTGATGCTAGTGTCGCCATCTATGTGAAGGAGCTCGACGAAGACGAGCAGGTAGATTTCAAAGGCAAGGCCAAGGCGTTCACCCGCACCTACGACTTCCTCGCTACCATCTTGCCCTACGGCGTCATGGACTGGGAAAAACTTTCGATTTTCCTGAACTTCCTTATTACAAAGCTCCCCGCCCCCATCGAAGAAGACCTCGCCAAAGGAATCCTGGAATCGATCGACATGGATAGCTACCGCGCGGAAAAGAAAGCTGCGATGGCAATCGCGCTACCCGATGCGGATGCAGAAATTGAACCGGTACCCACGTCCGGTGGCGGGCGCAAGCCCGAGCCAGAAATGGGCAGGCTCTCAAACATCGTGAAGGCGTTCAACGACCAATTCGGCGGTCTCTTCGACGACGCGAAGCGAATGGAACAACGCATCACCAACGAGATCCCGACCAAAATCAATGCCGACCAAGCCTATCAGAACGCCAAGAAGAACTCCGATCGTCAAAACGCCCGCATCGAACACGACAAAGCACTGAAGCGAGTCATCACCGCCCTCTTCACAGACGACGCCCAGCTCTTCAAGCAATTCCAGGACAACGATTCATTCCGCCAGTGGATGACGGACACAATCTTTGGTCTGACTTACGAAGAATAGGTGTCGCAAACCCTTCGGACTTTCCCAACGTCACCCAGACCTTTACTTGTTGTATTCCTCCCAATCCCACTATTGAATCGCTATAGATCGCATCGAGAAACGCAGCGGCTTCAGCAAGAAGCCACGCGTCGGCGAGTTGAAGCGGAAAATCAGTACGCTCGCGATTTGGATTCCTACAATGCGACATCTTACGATGAAAAGATAAAGAAGCTCTCGGACAACCTAAAGATTGCGAAGTCTCAACACGAGAGCGCAAAGATAATCTCAGATCATGAGGCTAACGCAAGAAGAAACCGATGGAGTCAGCCGGTGTGAAGATAGTTTTGCACCCCCAAAAGGCCCATCCTGGCCACTTTGCCAACTTTGCCAGCCGCTCAGCGGAACATGATTGAGCCGGAATTCCGTGGCACAACATTTTGACATCTGACATATTCTGGCTGAACGACAAAGGCCTGGTTGACCTCGACATCCTCACAGCCCCCGACATCCTCGCCGAAGGGATCATCGAGAATCTCGAAGCCGAATTCAATAGTTTCTGAAACATCGCTGCCGCACTTCCAAGTTCGGGCTCATGATTTTATAGCGTTCATCGCGCCGATTCATGTAGCGTCCCAGTCGGCCACTTCTTTGCGAATGTCATCGATGACTCGTGCCTGGGCGTCATCAGCGCAGACAACATAAAGTCGTCTCAGCATAAAACGGTTTCGGGCAAGCTGGGCAATGGGGCTCTCGGGGATTTCGACCAGAGAAACAGGTTCAGCCACCCCTCGCCGAAAGACCTTAATCAACTCTTCTCTTTCAGCCGGATCACGCTTGTCGGCTTCCTCGGCCGTCATCAACGCTGCTCTTTCCTCCAAAGTCAGAGGTTTAGACTCGGCAAAAAGGAACTGCCCCAATGGAATACAATATCTCTCCGCCAGCGTCGCGAGCCTGAACCTGCAGGCCTGCTTAAACTGAGTTCCTGCGGTAACCGTTTCTGCGGAAAATGTGCTGACCTCCTTCACGAGCTTGGGTGCCCTCCTCCCCGCAATGCAATTGGCCAGAGCAGCAATCACCGGCTCAGCATCTGCTGTGGCCGCATGGATAACACGATCTACATAGGCATCGGTGAATGTTCCTAGCTTGTCGCTAGCAACCAAAGTCCGAATTTCTACGCCATCCACGGCAAGCCCGTAGCTCTCGGCCCGCTCCGGATCCCTTCGCACTCGGTGGAGCAACTGCTTACATGCTTCCTCAAAGCCAAATGTTGTCTTGTGCCAGTAAACACAACGGTGCATGTAGAGCCTTGCGAGTAGAAAATGTTCCGCTGCAGGCATGGCCTTCTCCGATACCCCGATCAATCCGCCGGGACTGATGGTCACATTATTCAGCAAATAATCAAGGTCGATCCCCCCATAGGGGGCTCCCGTCGCCTTCGAATCCCTGATTAGGTAGTCGAGGCGATCCATGTCCAGGCTACTGTGGATAAGTTTGCTCAACTGGGCATCGGCTTCATCCGTCCGACGGAATAGATTGGAGATCTTTTGCGCCTCCGCGCTTCCCCCAACAAGTTCACTGATGCCCTCACGGCACGACACAATTATGCTTCCGACTTCCTCGTGATCCGGATACGCCTCAGCTCCTGCGTTCAGTGTTTTTATTCCACCTTCGACGAACTCCTCGGTAATGACGACCCGATCCACTTTTTCCATTAAGTGAGAGTAGGGATAGTGCCCGATGTCGTGAAGGAGGGCGGCTAGACGAAGTCGCCTCACGTCATCATCATTTAGACCCGCCCCGTCCAATGTCTCGAGAACCCGGGACATTACGGCGAATACACCCAGGCTATGAGCGAATCGGGTGTGAGTGGCATTCGGATACGTCAGATGCCCCATTTGCAGCTGCTTCAAATTTCGAAGCCGCTGGAATTCGGGGGTATCAACGATTCTCCACTCTAATTCACTAAGGTGAATGTCGCCATGAACGCTATCGACGACCAGCTTTCCCTTCACGCAGCACTGAGTAATCCAGTTTCCCTCAACCTAACAAGTGCAGAACTCACTTCGTCTGGAGAGAATTCTTTATTATACTTTTTAAGCGTTTCAGAAATCGTCGCAGGATCGGCATCGCCTGGAAGCCACCGATTGTCCAAGACATAATGGACAGAAGCGAGAAGCTCGAGGTGTCGTGGCAGTCGGATCTCCGGAATATTCTCCCACAATTTAGCCAACGATTGTGCTCGTCTTGCCGACGCTTCATCGAAAGCCCACCCTGCCAGATCGGCGCTGCCGGCCTTTTGTTCCGCAACCAAGTTGAAGGCATCTTCGGTGAGGCTCGGACTATACGGCCCCCTGAGGTACCAGCCGAAAGAATACCCCAGGTGAATACCGCCGTGCTTCAACAAGTAGACTAGCTTCTGGAGTGCCAGTCGGTTGTCGAACGTATCGATTTCCAGCTGTCGACCCGCTGTTTCAAGGGCAAGCTTTAGTCCAATTTGACGTCGATTCATGAGATTAGACTACGCTTAAATGTTCATTTGAACAGTTCATATAGTAAAATAATGTTTAATCCTTACAATCTTTCAAGGCAAGGAGAAAATTTGGATACATAAATTAATTATGGTAAATCCAATGTGCACTTCCACCTTCCGGAATTACTTTCTTTATTCCATACTCGTGACTTTGCGTCAAGACTGCGAAATTAGCTGCCTCCGTTCGATGAGGAATTAAGCAACATAATGTCCTTTATGTAGCATAAAAACAGTTGTTCTTTAGAACAATTCCGATACAATGCGATCCATGGATGAAGCTGATAATCTTCCAGTTGTGATCGAACCAAATTCCGGGAACTCCTCGGGATTCAGTTTGGCGTTGCCTGTGCAGTTTCAGCCGAAGCTCATCACCCGGGCCGGTGAAGCTGCATCACGACGCTACCTGGAATTCTTTGCCGCGCAGATCCGCAACAAGAACCCGTGAGGCCTACATGCGTGCCTGTGGCCGGTTCCTGGACTGGTGCGACGCCGTGGGAATTCCGCACCTTGATGACATCGAGCCGGTGCATGTGTCTGCCCATATCGAGCTGCTCGGCAATGAATTGTCGGCTCCGACAGTCAAGCAGCACCTTGCGGCCGTCCGGATGCTCTTTGATTGGCTCGTCGTCGGGCAGATCGTGCCCTTCAACCCCGCCGCTGCGGTTCGGGGGCCTAAGCATGTGGTCAAGGTGGGCAAGACGCCCGTTCTGACCGGCAAGGAAGCGGCGGATATCCTGGAATCGATCGACACCACGACACTGGTCGGATTGCGTGACCGGGCGCTGATCTCGTGCATGGTCTACAGCTTCGCGCGCGTGAGCGCCGTGGTGGGAATGCAGGTGAAAGATTACTTTCCGAAGGGCAAGCGCTACTGGTTTCGCCTCCATGAAAAGGGCGGCAAATACCACGAAGTCCCCTGCCATCATCTGGCAGAAGAATGGATGGACCGTTACCTGTTCACGGCAGCGATCAGAGACGACGGAGGCACTCCCCTGTTCCGCTCGACGCGGGGACGTTCTGGACAGCTCACGGATCGCGGGATGAGCAGGCAGGACGTGTTCTCGATGATCCGGCGACGCGCGAGGAAAGCCGGGATCGACGCAGCGCTGTGCTGTCACACCTTCCGTGCGACCGGCATCACGGTATTTCTGGACAACGGCGGGGAGCTTGAGACGGCTGCCACGATCGCGGCCCACGAATCGACGCGGACCACGCAGCTCTACGATCGGCGTGAGGACGATGTTAAGCTGGAGGAAGTGGAGCGGATTCGATTGTCATAGATAAGCTCTGCGCCGTGCCACCTCGTGCAGTCACCGCAGGCGGTGCGGAGCGCGACCGAAGGGAGCCTGACTTTGCAAGTGCGGGCCTCCCGCTCCCAGCCACACAAAATACGTCAAACGAGCCGAGCGGGAGGGGCAGTCCGCGTCCCTTAACTTCGATTTTGGCTGGGACTGTCGTGACTTTCTTTGCTTTTTATTTTTCATAGCCTCTGACGAGTGGCAGAGGAAGGTCACGCAGTTCAGCTTTTCTCACTCGAAATGTGCCATCTCCTGTGGGATGCCTATGAATGGAATTTCAGTATCCAGAGCTGTGCAA
>JAGROY010000214.1 GCA_020439995.1 Verrucomicrobiia bacterium | reverse complement strand
AGGCCAAAGGGCTTCTGAAGTCGGGGATCATGCAGCGAGGAGTTGAGCGAGGCCATCAAGTCAATGGCCCGCGGATTCAGAGGGTTTAAGAACTATCGCATTCGGATTCTGTTCTTCTGCGGAAAGCTTGATATGGCCGTTTCCTCCGCTACCCACTAAATTCCCGGAAGAGCGAAAAATCGAAGTGTTCGATTTAATCAGAAGTGGTCATACCAGGCATCGTCAGTATCAGGCGATGTTTCGCAAATACCGGGACGATTTGTTTCAAGTAGTCCTCGCTGGGAACCTGAACAAACGGTCCCCTGTTTCGATGCGGATCGTCATTTGGAGACGAATACTGCTCAAAGATACTTAATCGACGATAGATCAAATTAGCGTCAGTGCTGGAAAGGCTTCCGTAATTCTGGGCGTCGAGAGAGTAGAAAACCTGATAACGAGGCATCAATTCTCCGGTGTTTGGGCGAGTGAGGTTATGGGACAGATCATAGAAGATGAGGTAACTGACGACCCCACAGTTGAGAAAACTGTGAACGGGGTAGGAGTAATCTAATTCATCACCCAGTCCGTTCGTCCGTTTTGTATTCTCAAGTTTCTGTCCGCATACTTCGGGAGAGAGCTCGATGACATGAACCTTTTTTTTCAGCCAGTCGATATGCTCTGAAAGTAATTCGAATTCCAGTGGTTCAACTGCATTTTCCACTGCTGAAAGGTGTTCGAGCAGGTCAGCGATGCGTTCTCGCAGAGGGGCTGTACTCCTTGCTTCTGAAGCAACCAAGCATCCCAATATTCCCATTAGGCGACTTCCATTTGCTTTGCTGACAAGGGTGACAGTATGAGTTTCTTGTTGTGTTCGGACATCTTTTTTCTTAGGAAGCGGTAAAGTAACTCGATGATTTCTGGAGAAGTCTGATGCTGTTCTCCGCCGGTAGATATTTCTACGGCGAGATCTCGGTAGAGCGCGGTCGCTTCTTTGATGGCGGCATCATCGTAGAGCATTGGGACAGTGTTCTCGACTGAACGTGTTGAATAGCCTTCTATATTGATTGGGACATCCAGAAAAGATGGAAAGTGAGGCTCTTTTCTGTTTTCTTTGAACCATTGTCCAATAGCTCTTTTGAGTTCGGCCTGCACGTGAGGAGCAAATTCTGGGTGTTTCTTTATCCGCTCGCATACGTTCGATTTCCAGGCATCGCCCACTTTGCCTGTTAAGTTGAATTTTTTTTTGTGTGGAGAGGTTGGAAGAAATCTCTCATTGAGAAATTTCCTGAATTCTTGTAGCCGCAGGTTCATGTCACTACTCACAAACTCTTTGATTTTCTCGAAATATTCTTCAGCCGTCATAGGCCGCGAACCCTAGACAGCATTCTAGAATTCTAGCGAGCAATTTCGGCGAACTTCGCCGAAATTTTTCAATCCCCGAAGTTTCAAAAAATCGTCAAAATTACACAAAGTTATATATTTAAAAATCGCCATATTTTTCTTGATGCGACCAGTCGACCTCCGGCATACCACAAGCATGCCGACTATCTTCTTGTGCCAGAGCAATTGTGAACTGAAGGGCGCCTCACTGTGTGAGAAGCAATGTATTTTGGGAATTATTTACGGTATGCTTCGAAGCAAAGGGGCTTCGCACGAAGTTGCCTGGGATGTTACAGTCGATGTAATAAAAGAAACCTGCAGGAAGAAAGACATTCGTAATCCTGTAGGATATGCAAAATGGCTTGCTATTCGCCGCTTTTTTAGTCGCCTGCGCAAGGAGAAGCAGCGGCAGCTGTACATAGACGAGGAAAAAGTCATAAATGAAATCCTTGGAACGGATCTTAATACTACGCTTAATGAGCGAGAGCGTGCTGAAATAATCAGCCGAGTACTTTACGCGGTCAAGGAGAAGCATTTTACCCCAGTTGATCAAGCGATTATCGATTTGTACCGCAGCACCTCGGGTTACAAACTTGCTGAAGCGCGGGCTCTATTTGTGAAGAAGTTTCCAGATATCAAAAAGATTCCTAACGAGAAGATGTTCTCTACGCGCAATAAAGCTATCAAAGAAACTCTGAGGAAAGTGTTCAGGGAGTGGTTGGAATAACCTTTCAAAACGCAGCTGCAAAACAGCAGTTATGCGGGGCCATCTAGGGAAGCACTTTCACACGGGCAGATACAACCTTCCGGCAGTTTCTCATCGGCGTTTGGGCCGAATGTTTCAATTCGTTCCGCTGCCTCAAGCATTTCGTCTTTCATCTGTTGCAGCTCTTTTTCTGAAGCGAAGAGCAGCTGGTAGTTAGGATCGTCGTAGATGGAGGCAAGAGCAAAGAACGCGCGAATGTCGTCGTCGGTCTCATCAGTAGACGCCTGGTCTGTAGCGCTATTTTTCATTTTTCTTCTCCTATGGAGAACCTTATATAATAATTATGGTTTTTGTGTCAAGCGGAAGTTGTAAGATGTTTATCAGGGATGAAAAACATTTCTAGATTTTCTAGATGTGAAAAGCGGTGAGTTCGAAGGTTTCTGTGTGTAGAACGGCGAGTCAGTCAAAACCAGCCTGGTTCTTCCGGGAATTTAATGGGTAAATCGAGAAGAGCTTGAGCAAATAGCTCGGAAGGGTTGAAGTAGGGAATGGAGAACCTGGACCAACATTACGCTCAACTGCTCGGCCTCCAAAGCCCTTGGGAGGTGATCGATGTAGATCTCGATCTGAAAGAAAACCGTGTGAGCATTCGCATTGAGCACCCCAACGGAGTGAAAGTTTCATGCCCAGAATGTGCGCCTGCACGATAGCCGACCGAGCACCGGAACGTCGTTGGCGGCACCTCAACGTTGAAAACATCACCGAAGATCGTTGGATGGAGTTCGACCGGCTCTTGAAAATGGATCTGAAGTGCGCCGAAGCCTGGGCCATGAAGGAGACCTTTAGGCATTTCTGGGACTACAAGTACGCGGGCAATGCACGCAAGTTTTTCGTCAAGTGGTTGAAGTGGGTTGAAGAGCACGGAGAAGAACCGATGAAGAAGGTAGGGAGGATGCTTAACGACCACCTGCCGGAAGTCCTCAACTACTTCCGGCACCGGATCACCAATGCAGTGAGCGAAGGGCTCAACAGCGAGATCCAATCCATCAAGTCAATGGCCCGCGGATTCAGAGGGTTTAAGAACTATCGCATTCGGATTCTGTTCTTCTGCGGAAAGCTTGATATGGCCGTTTCCTCCGCTACCCACTAAATTCCCGGAAGAGCGACCAGCCATACGATTGTGTGCTCGCGGACTCACCGCGAGCATTCCCTCCCTACTGCCCCGTTTGCCGTGCGTAGCGGGCCGAGGCGAAGCGCGTGGTTGTGCTGGCCCGTAGCTGACCCGATCAGGGTGAATTTGACAGATGGGGAGGTTTATGGCAATGTGTCGCGCTTTAACGAGTAGCCAGATGTGTTTTTGGTGCCTAATAACTCTCCTTCGTCGAGTGATTTTGCCCCAAAAACCGCACTGCCCCTAACGGGTCAGCTGCGTCTGGCCAACGGGTTCGCCGTTGGATCGCGAGGAAGGGTTTCGGCCCTTCCATGACGACCAAGGGAAGCCCCTTGGATGGCTTCTGGTAGCCCTGCACGTTGCGAGGAAATGACCATGGCACGACCGAAGAAACAGCCCCATGAGAAGCGCGATCAGCGTTTCAATCTGCGTTTTACCACAGCCGAGCGGCTGCACATTGAAACGCAGGCACGTGCCGCCGGAATCGATCCCACCGAGTACCTGCGCCGCCGGGCTTTGGGCTTCCAGGTTTCCCCTGCCCCGTCTGCCACAGGCCGTGCCGATCCCGCGCTCATCTCCGAGTTGAACCGCATCGGTGTGAACCTCAATCAACTCGCCTACTGCGCCAATGCCGGGAAAATCCTTCCCGCCAATTGGCGCGAACTGTCCCAGAAACTGCAAGCTCTTCTGGTCAAGATGACCGCTGCCTATGGTTCCTAAAATCCACAAACGCGGCTCAAGCTTCAAAGGTGCGGCGGCCTACCTGCTGCACGACAAAGGTCGCGCCCAAACTGCGGAGCGTGTGGCCTGGACGCAGACCCGCAACCTGGCTGTGGACGACGATCCGCAAACCGCCTGGCGGATCATGGCCGCAACGGCTATGGATCAGAGCAGGCTGAAGGAAGAAGCCGGGATCAAAGCTACGGGCCGCAAATCCTCCCAAGCCGTACTGCATTTCACGTTGTCCTGGCATCCGGACGAGAAGGTTTCACGTGAGGAAATGCTCAGCGCTGCCGACGGCGCAATCGAGGTGCTCAAAGCTTCCGACCGGCAGGCCATGGTGATCTGTCACACCGATGAAGAGCAGCCGCATATTCACATTTTGCTCAACAGGATTTCTCCGGAAGACGGACGCATGCTTTCGACCTCGAAGGAAAAGCTCAAGCTTTCGAAATGGGCCGAAGCCTATGAGAAGGAGCGCGGCAAAGTTTACTGCGAGCAGCGCGTGATCAACAACGCAGCGCGTGACCGAGGTGAATTCACCCGCGCAGAAAAGGAACCGGCCCGGCACATCTTCGAGCAGGGCCAGGCCGTCAATGATAACGAGGCCAAGGCCGGACAGCGTCGCAAGGATCTGGAGCTTGCCCGGAAATCACGTCAGATGCAGGATCGCCATCGCGAGGAGTGGAAGAGTCTTGAGACTGATTTCCAGAGCCGCAAGAGCGCTCTTCAGGCGCAAAAGGAAATCGATATCGGCAAGGCCAAAGCCGAGGTGCGCAAATCCTACCGGCGCAAATGGGAGGAACAGCACCACGAACACGAAAGCCAAAAGCGGCTGTTCGAGAAACAATGCGCCCAACGCACCGAACAACTCGAGGAAAACGAGCAGACCTTGCTGGGCAAAGCCAAGAACCGCGTTGGAGCCATCAAAGAGCTGTTCACACGCGGGGCGATTTCATCACCTGAGCAGCGTCTTCGAAGTGCTCACCAGTCCGAAGAACGCGAGATTGAGCAAAGACAGGCCAGAGAAAACGCGTCCCTGGAGGCTCAGCAAAAGGCTGAAGAACGGCTCAAGGCCCGGAAGGTTACCGAAGACCACCAAGAGGCGCTGCAGGGCGAAATTGAGCGTTTCAGGGAGCGGCGTAATGATCTCATTCTCACCCAGCAGCTCGAGCAGGGCAAAATCAGAGCTGAATGGAAAACCCGCAATGCGCAGCGGCGAGAAGCGTTCGCTGAAATGGAGGCCGAACAGGAGCCGAAGCAATCACACATGCCTGAGAAGGCGGAGGCCTTCGATTACCGGAAGCGTCTCAAGCAGGCTTTCGAAAGCAGCAATGACAATCAGCGTGATCGCGGCTCGGATGACCGGGGACGCTAAATGCGCTTTCGCAAACCGGGCCCCAGCTTTGGGTGCGGGCCCGGTTTGCAGCCCGTCCAGGAACAAACGAACGAAAGGAAACGATCATGCCCTCTCCCCTACTTCCAACGCCAGCGCATTCATGTTACAATAAGCGTATGAGCAGGCTTTCAGAAAAAGAGGCAGAGCAGGCCAGGAGACGAGGCCTTGCCTACGAGCATTCCATGTTAATCGAGGGTATTACCCTAACTCCTGAAATAAAGGCTATGGTTGATCATGTCGACGCTGAGCGCATGGGCTACGAGGAAGGCGTTCAATATGGCATCGAATGGCTGCGTCAGCGCGGTATGATTCCTCCCCTTACCGAAGCCAAAGATGAGTGATGAGGACCCGTATGCCTATCCAGGCACGGACGTATTAAAGAACAACTTCGGTTTGCGCGACGCACAGCAGCTTGATCGGATCGAGCAAGCAATCACACGCCTGCGTATCCGTGAGTCAATCTTCCCTCCCCCGCCACTCACACCGGACGGATACGCTCAGATTCATCGGCACATTTTCCAGGATGTTTACCCCTGGGCCGGTCAATATCGCACCTGCGAGTTGCGAAAGGATCTGTGGTTTGAGCAATCCCACAAGATTGAGCCGCGCATGAATGAGCAATTTGCTACCTTAAAGGAGGAGAATTTCTTCCAGGGGCTCTCAAGGGATGAGTTCACCAAAAAGGCCGCCGTGCATGCATGCGAGCTCAACGACATTCATCCCTTCAGAGAAGGTAATGGACGCACCAACAGATTGTTTCTGGAACATCTTGCCGAGCAGGCCGGACACGAGCTGCGTTGCGATCTGATTGAGCCCAAAAGCTGGATAGAAGCTTCGAAGCGTGGCTTTCATCGCAATGATTACTCGCTCATGGCCGAAGTCCTTGAGGATGCCCTGCAGGAGCCGCGCTTTGACTACGAAACCAGGTTGCGCAGCTCTGCTCATTTGGATCGAGGGGAAGACAATGATCGGGAACGCTAAGAGTCCTCGAAATTGGAATTATAGTCGATGAACAGCAGAATTTGATACTGGGAACCGGGGTGCTTTTTCTCTTTATTATCAAACATAATGTCCTTTATGTAGTATAAAAACAGTTGTTCTTTAGAACAATTCTGTTACGCTGAAATCCATGGATAGTTCTGAACATGTGCCAGTTGCGGTCGAACAGGATTCCAGAAACTCCTCCGGATTCAGTTTGGCGTTGCCTGTGCAATTTCAGCCGAAGCTCATCACCCAGGCCGGAGAAGCGGCTTCAAGACGCTACCTGGAGTTCTTTGCCGCTCAGATCCGCAACAAGAACACTCGCGAAGCCTACATGCGTGCCTGTAGTCGGTTCCTGGATTGGTGCGACCAGGTGCACATTCCGCACCTCGAAGACATCGAGCCTGTTCATGTGGCTGCTCACATCGAGCTTTTGGGCGATGAAGTATCAGCGCCAACGGTCAAACAGCATCTGGCGGCTGTCCGGATGCTCT
The DNA here is from genome assembly GCA_020439995.1 of Verrucomicrobiia bacterium. GTDB lineage: Bacteria > Verrucomicrobiota > Verrucomicrobiia > Verrucomicrobiales > DEV007 > JAGROY01. The sequence goes on along the minus strand of JAGROY010000214.1, from coordinate 755 downwards.
TCGACTGGCTCGTGGTTGGGCATATCGTACGCTATAATCCCGCTGCGGCTGTCCGTGGGCCGAAACACGTCGTGAAAACGGGCAAAACCCCGGTTCTTACCGGCAAAGAAGCAGCTGAACTGTTGGATTCGATCGATACCGACACGCTCGTCGGTTTGCGTGACCGTGCGTTGATCTCGTGCATGGTCTACAGCTTTGCGCGTGTGAGTGCTGTGACCGGAATGCAGGTGAAAGACTACTTCCCCAAGGGCAAGCGCTACTGGTTTCGGCTCCATGAAAAGGGCGGGAAATATCATGAAGTGCCCTGCCACCACCTGGCTGAAGAATGGATGGACCGATACCTCTTCGTCGCGGAGATTAAGGAAGAAACGGGCACTCCCCTTTTCCGATCTACACGCGGTCGATCAGGCACGCTCACTGATCGCGGGATGTGCCGCCAGGACGTGTTCTCGATGATCCGGAGGCGTGCAAAGAAGGCTGGAATCGATGCCGCACTTTGCTGCCATACTTTCCGAGCAACCGGTATCACGGTTTTTCTCGAGCGTGGTGGAGAGCTGGAAACTGCAGCGACCATCGCAGCTCATGAATCAACCCGCACGACGCAGCTTTATGACCGGCGCGGCGACGATATCAAGCTCGAGGAAGTGGAACGGATTCGCCTTTCCTAGTAGCTTTTCAACTTTGACTTGATGGATAAAGAGAACTCAGCTTCGTGCGTGCATCAGAGGCTGTAAACTGCCACTTGGTCTTAAGTC
>JAGROY010000213.1 GCA_020439995.1 Verrucomicrobiia bacterium | reverse complement strand
GATCCTTAATTCAACGACATTGAGCACACAACTCCAGATTTGCTTCGCAGCAAAGACGAGAGTCCGGCCTTTAGGATATCGACTTTTGATGCAACTGACTTACTGAGCACATTCAAGGATAAAGTCTGCGATATTCTTGGACGGGAAAGGGGAGAGAGGGTTTTAACTCATGTTGACGAGGAGCAGTTCTTCGGGTCGTTTGGGCAGCTTGAAATATTGTTTCAGTTTCTGCCCGTGCCAGTGGGAGAGCGCCTTCCGTTTGAGACTTCCTTTCCTGATTTTGTAATTAAATATGAAGAAAGAGATCCCAACACAGGAAAGGTCTATCGAGCCGGAACTAACTCAGTAGAAGCGTTCGAACGAAAACACGGGAAGTTATCTTCCGACAGCATAGTTAATATTTCAAAATGATGAAAAATAAAAACAGAAACGAAAATACGACAGAACATACCACCCGAAGAAGGCTCCTTAAGAAAACTGCGGGTGGCTTGGCTATTTCGATGACGATTGGGAGCATTCTCCAGGGTCACTTGGTTACGTTGACGGAACTCCCTCGACAGTAGCAATTTTACCTGTAACTCTTGATAATGATATTTTTACTAAAGAAGAAAAGGAATAAGAATGAACCAAAACTGCAATGTGAATCGGTTTGGCGCGGTTCTGATTTTGGGAATATTACTCCTACTTTTGGCCAATTATTATAAGAAAAAGCCGTCATTGGATTTAGCGAACGGTTCCTTAACATTAGCGCATCGTCCTGGATTACTAAAAACTGCGGAGCCCCCTCCTGCAGTTAAAATTTCTTCGAAGGAGCCGGCCGGCCCCATCGCTCCAGTTCGATTGCTCGGGGGTGACGGTATCCTGACCACAGGAGCCGTATCTCTGCTAGGTTTGACTCCTCAAGAGGCGGTGTCGTTGCAGGGTTTGCTAAATGAGTGGAGGCAGGCGCTTGTAGACATCGCAAAGACTCGCATTGAAACGGTTTCCGAAGAAACTGGGAACTTATCGTATAAAATCAAGCCATTCCCAATAGAATATGAATCTTCTCTAGATTCCTTTTGCAAAAGTGCATCTGATCTTCTCGGGTCTGAAAGATTCGATCTGCTTCTTGATTCTATGAAGAAGGGTAGAGAACTTCCTTCCCTAGGTAAATACACCATTGAAGTAACGTTTGTTGAGGACTGCGAGGAGCTGGATCCATCGATGGGTGTCCGTGCAATTTTCAAGGAATACGACACAGATCCTAACAAACCTTTAATTTACGGTGGAATAACTTTCGCGGACTTCGAACAGAGATTCGGGACAATCTTTAATTGATCCACCTATCTCCACTTCGCAGTTCTCGAGATACGGGGCGCATGGCTTTCGCTGACCGTGTATAGCGCAGGGGGGCAGGGCGGGTTTCTTCCTGAAGGTGCTCCAAAGCGACTTAGCGACAACGGGCAAACGACCGGGTCGGAATACTGCACGAATTACGAAGTAATGTTCGGCGCGGAGGCGGTGAAAATGAAAACAAAGGACGCGGACTAATATGTGGACAACTCCTGGCCATCCCCGGTGCGTGGGTGAGCTGAGCAGGTAGACCTTTCCAGTGTCCAGTTCATGCGCAGGTGACGGATGTCGCAGACTTCAGGATTTCGATTTATTCATTCCATCGCGTCACGACAACCGAATCCGTTCCACTTCCTCGAGCTTGATGTCGTCCCCGCGACGGTCGTAGAGCTGTGTTGTGCGGGTTGATTCATGCGCAGCTATCGTCGCTGCCGTTTCAAGCTCACCGCCATTGTCCAGAAATACCGTGACGCCGGTCGCACGGACGGTGTGGCAGCACAGCGCCGCGTCGATCCCGGCTTTCCTCGAGCGTCTCCGGATCATCGAGAACACGTCCTGCCGACTCATTCCATGACCGGTGAGCTGTCCCGAACGTCCTCGCGTCGAGCGAAACAGGGGAGTGCCTCCGTCGTTTCTGATCGCTGCCGTAAACAGGTAGCGATCCATCCATTCCTAGGCCAGGTGATGGCAGGGGACATCATGGTATTTTCCGCCCTTTTCATGGAGCCGAAACCAGTACCGCTTGCCTTCGGAATGTAATCTTTCACCTGCATTCCCGCCACGGCGCTCACGCGCGGTTGCATCTTAAACGATCAGCCCCCGGGCCAAAAACTGGAGCAACCATTTCACAGCCGGATCACGATCCCTCTCTACTGGCCCGCACTGGCGCGCAGGCGGATGTAGACTTCGCCATCTGGCACGGCGGCGTCTTTCCAGCGGACGGATACTTTGGCGGTGCCGTTGCCGTTGTCGGTTTCAGCCACGAGTTCGAAGCTGGCATCAGCATTGACCCAGTCGATCAGGTTGGATGAAGTTTCCAGTGTGTAGGTGACGTCGCTTGCGGCGAGGTTCTTTTGATAACTGAACACGGCTCGGGTGTCGGCAGCGCCGATGCCGATGAGGCCCTGGCCGGAGCTCGCGTCCTCGTCATTGCCACCCAGCGCGTATTCCATAAATGCGGAGAGGCCGTCGCCGTCGTTGTCGGCATCGGGGTTGTTGGTGCCGATGGTTTCGCCAGTTCCAGGGGTGCCTTCGGGCACAGTGCTCTTGGTCCAGTTTCCGCCGATGGTGGGATCGGTGTTGGAGGCGGGATCGGTCAGCACGATGCTGAACCGTTCATCGCCAGTTGCCGTGGGCCAGGGTGCCGTGTTCATGTATTCAAAGTCTTTGATCACCGCACCTCCTGCCCCTGTGATGGCGATCTGTTCTCCTGCAGCACGGAGTGAAGATCCTTCAGCGAATACCCCGGCTACGCGCTGCGCAAGTGTGGTGCCGTAGCGCATGGTGAACGCTTCGAGATTGGAAACGATCACCGCCCGCTGACCGGGCAGCAGGAAGGTCACATTCGAATTCGCAAAACTGAAAGTGAGACCTGCAGAGAAGCTGACGCTACTGAGATCGACTACGCTTGAGCTGATGTTCGCCAGTTCGATGAACTCAAAGTCTGCGGAGTCGAAACGCTTAGCGTCCTCTTCGACGTTGGCCACTGGCGGGTAATACATGATTTCAGACACGATAAGATTGGCAGCGGACGCCGGTACGGTGCCGCCCACAATGTAGGTTTCGACTTTCGGTGAGCTCCACAGTTCATCAGTGAACGTCCGCGCTGTGACGACGGCGCTCGCGTTTAAGGAGAGCGGCTCAGCGACAACAACCTGATTCACGGCCAGTCCCGGCTGCAGAAGCATGTCTGATCCTCCGGCACTGGTATTCATTCCCTGAACGGCCAGGACATTCCGTCCCTTCACAAGGACATCTGCCAGGTTTTCAACATTGAAATCCTCGTAGACAATCGCATCGGAATCACTGTGACTGCTCGATGCAGCGGAATCCCAGGTGACTGGATCAGGTGCATTGGAACTGGCTACCTGGACGCCATTGATCCATGCGACAAAGCCATCGTCGTACTGCATCTGCAAGGTCAGTTCGTTGATGTTGGCAATGTCGTTGTCGATGTTGAATTCCATCCTAGTGTAGATGGAACTGTTGTTGTTGCGCATGACATCTTCGACGTTGGTCGCGATTTTTGCTTCCAGGGTTCCGCCCGCAGTTTCGAATCCCACTCCGGTGGTGGCGGCTGTCCAGGAGGAATCATCAAAGTCGAGCGTCGTCCAGGAATCTCCCAGCGCCCCGTCCAGCGGCACGAGATAGCGAGCGGATGCCATCTCATCAATGATCGTTGTGGTTATCCGGCCGCCCGGGAACAGAATCGCTGAATCGGAGACACCGCCGCCTGGCTGGCGGGGATCCGATCCGTCCAAGGTGTAGTAGACCGGGCCGTCTGCCGCATCCATGGTTAACTGAAAGCCATTGGCCACGATCCCACCATCCGCACTGAATGTCGGCCGTGCGGCGAACAGTGTGTCCCACCACTCAACGCGCGTTTGCAGCCAGCCTTTGAGGTGAGCCACTTCTCCGGCCCAGGTGCGACCAGCATCCCCGGCATATCGTCCCCCGTTCGGCCGAACTGCTGTCCAGCGGGCAAAATTTCTGTCTGCTGCTTCTTCTCCGATTTCTTCCGCCATGCCGTCGATGACAGCGTGCATGTTTTCGACGGAAAGAACGTTCTGCCGCAGAGATTGGTAGCGGTCGACATAGGCCTGCATAAAATCAGGATCGCCGTTGTTGTTGCGTCTTCTGCCAGGTTCCCAGACGAGTTCCCGCCACCATGGATACGTCCACCACTGGCTGCCGCCATCCCAGCCGATGGGGTTGATATCCCGGCCGTCTTCAGAGCCCATTGTGCGGTCGAAGTCCCAGATCGGCCCGTAGTGGATTTTGCCTCCGCGCGGTTTGTTGAGGTACGTGCTTAAGCGGAACGCGTCTGGATCCTTGGAGAGCCCACGCAGGATGTGCTCATTGAGCCACGAGGGAACATCCATGTATTCAGTGTAGTGCTTACCGGTATCCGGATTGGTGAAATCGTCGGCCTTCAGGGCTGCGACCATTTCATTAAAATAGCCGACCAGATAGTCCTCCTGCTCATCGGTGACCACGCGCACACGGTTCACCTGTTCTTTGGGATAGATCCAACCGATATCATTCGAGGCATCACGAATACCCCTGAGCCCACGGTCACCGGGGTCGAGCCGATCGACTTTCCACATGTAGCCGCCAGTGACCTCCGGCTCCTCATTGTCGGTGCGGTCCAGGCTCGAAACATCGAGGCGGTCGCGGCCGCGGGAAACTTTTTCCATCAACGCATAGACGCCAAAGTAATCGGAGCGTGAAGTCGAGTCGTTGTCGACTTCCTCGCCATCCGTGTTGGCAAAAACTTCGATCATTCGGCTTCGCGGTGCCCATTGTCCCGCCTGATTGCTCATCGCATACATGAAAGGGTTGCGCATCAGCGCTCGGTCGAAGTTGTAAGGTGAATTGAGCACCCAGTCAGAGTCTGCGGGCAGGCCGAGCGGAGAGATGTCCTTGTCGTCGTCATTCTCATCCCAGGTTTCCCATGACAGATTAAATTTGGGATCCCCTGCCGTGCTGGAGCCGCGAGTCTTGGCCCGGCTCCGCGTTGCCAGGTCTGGCATGTTGCGCAGGTCAGCCAGGTTGTCTGGGCCCTTGGGCTCAAACAGCAGCGCGTAGAACATGCGATCCGAACTAGGTGTGCCGCGACCGAAATTATCGAGAATCAGTATTGGGAGCTTCGAAGTGAAATCGGCGAAATCGGCGCCAAGCTTAATGTAAGCCTCGCTGTGCGTTGGGCCGGGAATGGAGCCGGGCAAGAAAGCGCGCGCGCGCAATTGCACAGTATCATCGAACGTCAGTGCGCCCGTGTAAACTTCAGACGGCGCATTGAGGTCTTCCACTGGTTTCGACCCGTCAGTGGTGTAACGGATCACAGCACCCGCCGTGGGTGAGGAAAGGGTTACTGTCACGGTATCCGTAAAAGTCTTCGATGGGACGGAGAAGACCACTTCTTCCGGGGGCGCGCTGCTGCCCACGCTGTTCGGTGCGCCAGGGGTCGGCTCAACAAAATAGCCGTTTGCAATAGGGGCATTCAGATCACGGAATTCCACCGTCAGCTCAGGAAGGAGAATGAGGTCAGAGCCGCCTGCGCTCGAGTTCATCGCCTGGAAAGCCAGAATGTTAGTGCCCGCGACCAGGCTCTCTGAGAAGGGAATCTCAAAGGTGGCATATTCCTCCGCCAGGGCATCAGAGCGTGAGCTGGTCGCTGCGGAATCAAAGGCCAGATCGTCCGGGGTCGGGGCCTGGTCATCTGCGACCTGCGCACCATTCAGGTAGGCTACAAACCCGTCCTCGTACTTCAGCTTCATCGTCATCCCGATCACTGCCTCGGGCTGCGGAATTTCAAAGGGCACGCGGATGTAGACCGTCGCATTGTTGCCCTTCATCGCCGTCTCAACATTGCCGCCGTCGCCGGTCAGCTCATCGTAGCCGAAGCCGATGCCGGTCTTTCCCGGTGTCCAGCCTGAGTCGTCAAACTCCGGGGTGTGCCAGTCAGTGATTTCATCGATGGGAACCAGCCAGTGGGCGGCTGCTCCGGGAGCAACAATCGTCTCGCGAGTGGATGTCCCAATCGATCCCGTTCCGTAGGACAACCCGTCACGCTGGGGCGGATACATTTCGCCGAAATTTTTGACCACCGTCGTTCCATCGGGAGCGATCAGTCCCAGGTACTCGCCATCGGCTCCCAACCGGAAGCTTGTGTGGAGGTCGCCGGCCGGATCAGTCAAATCCTGTCCAGACGCGTAGATCAACAGGTAACCACCTGCCGCAAGGGTGACATCGGGGAACGTCCATTTTGTCAGATTCTCCGAATCATCGGTGAGGTGGTAGCCGTTCAGTGAAACCGCCACCGCATCGGGGTTGTGGATCTCGATCCAGTCACTGTCAATGCCTTGCGCATCTTCCACTCCGCCGGTTGCAGAGAATTCAGTGATCGTTGGCAACGCCTGGGCCGTGCTCCAACATGCGCTGCAAAGAGTCACAAGCTTGAACAAACGGGAAAGCATGGCGGGCCGTGCGGGAGGAAGATTGCGGGAACGTTTCGATTTCATGAGGCAGGACAAAGGGTAATGAACAGATCGATGGTTGAGGTTTTCACACATCAAACCCTTCGAAACGCTGCCAGAAAGTGGGTGGTTAGCAAAGCCTAAACGTCTTACTTTCCTGTCACTCCTGTCACTCTGTTCTGGATGGAAAAGTCAGTTTCGGTCGCCCGCTTGCGGGTGAGGAACTCGAGCGAGCGATACACATTCGGCATCACGACTGTTCCAGGCGTCCTCAGCTGCCTGATTTTTTTGCGTGGAAGTTTCTTCCGTGAACGGAGGAAGCGGCAGGCGTGGATTCATCGATTCTTGTGATTGAGTTAGTTGGGTTGCGACGCAAGCATCCGCGATGCGGACTCATAGCGGTGAAATATGATTTCCAAACCCGCCCTGTTCTTAATCAATACTCGGCGTGAGACGGCCCAGGCGAAACGGGCCGATGACAATCCATGCAGATATGCCGTCTATTCATCCGCTGCGTTTTTACCTGAGGCGATATCGAGCACTTGCAACAGCTCATCCCGCAGGGCGATTGCAATCTTGTATTCAGGATCGATCTCAATCGCTTTTTCATGGCAAAACAACGCTTCATCATACCGCTTCTGTGCTGCAAGATAGCGCCCGAGATTGTGCCATGCTTCGTCCGGACACCCTTCAGCGCATCGCGTTCCCATCCGCGCAAGTTCCTCGGCTTCCATGAGATTCCCGAGACGGAACGCAATCGACGCTGCGTAAATCAGGAACGTTGCCTCGTCGGGGGCCATCGCATTGGCTGACTTCCAAAGCTCCAGTGCTACAGCATAGTTGCCACGGTGCTCTTCAAGTAAGGCTCTTCTGTGGATCAGCCACGGCAGCCGCTCTTTCTTTGACACCTTCTCCGCTCGGTCCAAGACAGCTTCCGCATCCGTGCATCTGCCCAATTCGATCAGGTTAGCCGCGTAGGTCTCAAGAACCCAACCGTTCTCAGAGCCGTCGTTGAGCAGCTTCTCCGCAAGAGCCACAGCGAGAACAGAGGCACCCCGTCCGTGTGCGTCCAGCATTTGACTTCCCAGTTCCTTGTCGATCATTCAGGCGCGTTGGAGATTGCCCGATGCACTATCGTGAGAAGGTTGGGCGCTCAGAGAAGGTGCCTTCCTGAATCTGGGATGCGGAAAGGCCACCGAATCCCGCTTTGTTGTAGTTCTTCTCGTTTGCAAAGATGCGGGCGATTCCTGAGGCAGTCACGTTGCCTCCGGCGTCGACTTGAACGTTCTGCGCGGCGAGGATCGCCTCGGGGGTGTTCAGCTTCACGTCGCCACGGAAGTGAAGATTGGACATGCCTTCCGCATACAGCTCGATCAGACGATTCGCGTTCATGGTGCTGTTGTCGATGATGATCGAGTCGCCGCTGGTGCCGAACGCGCGCATGCGGATGGTGTCGGCGGAGATTGTTGAATTCATCACGTTGATTACACTGTCAGCGTCGACCATTTCGGAATCGATCAATACCTCGCCGGCATCGGCTCTAAGAACCGAGTTGAGGACGTCGACATTCCCGCCTGCTGAAAGAAGTGCAATGTTGCCAGCCAGCGATGCCAGTTGTGATGAATCAGTGATGGCAATGGTCACCCCGTTCGACAGGACATCAATGTCGCTGGTGGCCTCCAGTGTTGAGTTATCAACCGTGAGGCCCTTCGAGAATATTTCGATGGAACCATCCGCCGTGACACCATCCAACTGGTCGGCCAGAGAAGCGGTTGCACTGACGGTGCTACTCTGGACAAGAGTCGAACCATTCGGTGCCAGCATCTCGATCAACTCGGTTCTGTTTCCTCCCACAGTGGAGCTGAAAATGTTCACCGCGTCGGATCGGGAGGAATTCACGGCACTCGCTTCAGCGGATGTGCTGGTGGAGTAGAGCTGAATCGAGCGGGAGCTTCTATCGCCGGAGCCAAACGCCGAATCATACACTTCGACGAAAACGCCCGGGCCTGCTCCGCTGACCATGATCTCGCCTGGCACATTGATGGTGGAGAAGGAGACGTCCACCGGGAAGTCAGGATAGGGAATCCAGGGAGCGCGCGGATTGCCGGATGGCATGGCGGATTGACTGCTGTTGATGGCAAGACCTCCTGCGTTCAATGTCGTCGAGGTAAGGTTCACCACTCCTCCTCGGTTGCCGTGCGCTGCTGCGGAACCGATGGTGAGGAATGCGTCGCCTAGATCGATCGAATTCTGACCGAGGGAAATGTCCTGGCCGATGAGGTTCATCGCACTGTCACTGGTAACGTTTCCCGATACATCGATGATCCCGTCAGGGGCGCTGATCGTCAGAGGGCCGGAGAGCGTGACATCTCCCGAGAATGCCAGATCCGCATCCTTTGCCGGATTCGAGGGCACAAGATAGAAAGGGCCGTCGTTGCCAGGCAGCTCACCATATCCGGGAGTCGAAATCGCGGAATCGGAAATGGTGGATGTGTCGTCGATCAGGAACCCAGGATTGCTCGAACGTCCAGAGCGATGGCCTATTGGAAGCTCCCCTCCACCGCCGGTAGATGGCGCAGGTGCAGGCGTCGGCGTTGCTGCGTTTTCTTCTTCTGCTGCAGCTGCAGCTTCTTCTGCCGCAACATCCGTGCGATTCTGTAAATCGCCCTGCTGGTCGAAGCCACCAGAGGAAACCGCGAGGCTGTTGCCGTCCAGAATCAGACCGGTATCCATCACATCTCCGCCTGCGATCGCGGCTTGCTGGCTGTTCAATGCACGATCGATGAGGGCGCTGGCGGCCAAAGGTGAGGCGAAAGAATCGCTGAGCAGTGAACTCGTTTCCGCCAGACGGCTGAGGTCGACCTCCACGGGATTCGGCAGGTTCTTCTCAGTCGGGTTGATGATGAGCATCTGCCCTTCTGTGATCGATACGAATTCCGAAAACACAGACTTCAGTTTCACAGTCACCTTGCCCTCGATGCACACCATCATGATGTATTCGCCGGGCCGGTACTCGACTTGCATCGATCCTCGCACGGTGCTGCGGTAGTCGCCGGTATCGACGGACATTTTATTGCGGCCCAGCAGGCGTCCTTCGGTGCTTACAAGAGCGATGCCTTTCGACAGACTGAGGTTACTCTTGTTCTCATCCAGATAAGCCTGGGTCTTCGATCCAAAGCGGACGGATCCCTGACCGGGAACGCCCACCTGTGCTCGGGCTCCAGTTCCGGTTTGAATCGAACCATTGTTCAGGCGGGCGTCACGTTCGCTGTGCTCAAGGATCACCTCACTGAGGCCGGGTGTGGCGGAAAGCGGCAGTGCCAGGAGTGTCGCGATGCAAAATGTTGTAGCATTCATCTTGTAAGTCGGTGCGGGTTGGTGTCGCCAGAAATTAGAATCGAACTTGCAGGGTTACGCCCGCGCCGATCGCGCCGGACTCGTAGTCAAATTGATCCATGTCGGACGCGTTCCAGGTGTAGGATGCGAATCCCCGGAGCGAGGCCCATTCGTTGAATTGATACTCGGTATCGAGCGCCAGGATGTGGTTCACATCATTTCGCCCGCCGAAGTTCGTGTAATCGTAATAGCTGCCACGGTAGTTGAGCGTCGTGCTGATCTGGTCTGTCCACTTGATCTGGTATCCTGCGAACCCGCTGTGCTCGTGACGCTGGAACAGCTCAGGATCGGTGTCGACGCTGAATGCCGATGTGTAGCCAAAGTAGAACGAATGGCCACGCCGCGGCCGCCAGGTTTTCTGGATGCCGAGAATGATCGACTGGTTCTCGTAGAAGCTGTTGCTGAATGCGCGCTCGTAAAGCTCGTTGTAGCGGTAGCGGACGAATGTCGATGCATCGCCGATCAGCGGCATCTCGCGGGGCAGGATGTAGATCCCGCCAGCGTAGAGGTCGAGGCTATCGAAATCCAGTTCGCCAATTTCATCGTATACCTGCGTTGCCTGACGCACCGAAACATCGCCAAAGAACCGGCCTTTGATCTGAGGAGTGTAGGAAAGCGTGAGCGCTTCGCGAAAATACACATCGTCGAACTCGTGATCTGGAGCCAGCGTGGCATTCCCGGTGTAGGTCACGTCTAGGTCCAGCCGAACGTTGAAAGGTTCCCAGTTCGAGCGCCGATAGAGGATTGGCATTTCACCAAACTCGCCGCTTGTGGTCGTCACCACGGGGCCACCAGACTTGGTGTCACTGTAGTCGACACCGGTGATATCGCTCACGACAGGCTCAGGAAACGACTGCGCGCTATCGATGCGCGAATCTTGACCATAGCTTGCCGGAGCGACCATGGCAGCCATGCTGACAATGAGGGAAATGACGTTCTGTTTCATAGACAGGTTTATCCATAGCAGATCGCCGAAACCTTGCTATAAAAACCCTGACCGCACGCAGGCCAGAGAGCAAATGAACACTGGCTGAAGATCATATTCAACCAATCCTGACTGTCAGGGCAGCACCACCCCTGCAAAAGGTGGCACGGCTGCCAACGGCTCGGTGAAGCTCACCGATTCCTTCTGAAAAACATCCCACAGCATCCCACCAGAAAAAGAACCATGGCAGACGTCTCGGGAACAACGGTAACGATCAGATTGTCGAAATACGCTTCCCCGGTAAGCGCGAGAGAACCAGGGTCACCCGCCGCTGCAAGACCCGAAATATTTCCATCGGTAAATTGATCACCCCCATCAACAAAGCCTGAACTACCCAGCAGATTGTCATTTAAGTAAAAGGTGTACGTGTCGGTTGCGTAATCAAACTTCAATTCAAATTCATTCCATGTGTCATAGCTAACAAAGCTCCCTGTCGGCGTCAGAAACCCGGTTCCAGCTGCCTGGTAAAGGATATCACGCGTTCCCTGATCTACGAAAAGTGAGCCAACGAGAAGTGCTGGGCCGGTGGAATCGTCGTAGGCTTCAAAACCGAACATTGGCCCGAATGATCCCTGAGGAAGGGCTGCAGTGGGCGTGGGTACATACATATCCCATTCAGCGAACACGGTCGTAAAGCTTGCCGTGACGGGGCTCAGGCCAGCTACAGCGAATCGTTGGTCGGAATTGGATCCCCTTGTGAGGAGGACAGCTTGCGACCCTGCCTGAACAACGCCGCTCTGCACAACAGCTGTGCTAGTGCCCGGTGTCTGAACCCAGTTGGAAGTACCACCTCCGCCGAGAGTTGCGGGCTGTCCGGTCAGATTTCCGGCAGTATTCAGAGGTGACTCAAAGCCGCCCGTATCAAACACAGTGGCAGCGAGAGCTGAGGAACCCAAACTCAGCAGTGCAAACAAAATTAGACGCAACTTCATAACCCGGTATCGTCGAAATGTCGACATCAATCCGGTCAATTGAAAGGTTGGAATCCTGAAACAGGGATTTCAAATACTCCAGATGAATTGGAAAGGGCACGAACCAGTAGTCAGGGCTAATGACGGCTAGACAGATGCTTGCGAACCACCCGGTCAATACCGATAGTTTTTCGGCAGTCCAAACGCTTCTTTGACCCAGGTAACGTTCGGCTTTTCGCCTTCTGGCAGCAGGACTTCCACCACATCGAAGCGGAAGAAAATCTCTGGTCTGTCGAGCAGTCGCAGCCAGTCCATGGCTCCGCGAATGATCAGACTTTCCTTCGCTGCGTCCACCGCATCGAGAGGACGGCCAAAGAGATCAGACCTGCGCGTCTTCACTTCCGCGAACACTAACATGTCACCATCACGGCAAACGACGTCGATTTCGCCGCCTTTTGCTGCGCGGTAGTTGCGATAGATGATACCGCAGCCGTGCGCCCAAAGGTAGTGAGCGGCTAACCTTTCTCCGAACGCTCCTATATCATCCTTGTCCCAGGCTTCGCCATCGTCGCGTACCATCACCGGTGGCGAACACAGCAGCGGGCTGTAGCGCCGGGCCAGATAACGAAACGGTCGATGAAAAGTGGCGGGAAGCATGGCGCTCTATTCCTACAGTAACTGCAGGTGCGGTGACAATGTTAAAGCGCGTGCTCGATCACTCGGGCTGGATGACAACAACCGGAGTTCCATAGGCTGGCGCTTCCCCTACGGTTGCATCGACCTTTATCACCTTCCCATGAGCGGGAGATCGCAACGTGAGATCAACCAGTTCGCTAGCAGCTTTTTCGAGCGCGGCACGGCTGCGCTTCACCTCACGCTGCAAACGCCCTCGATCATCGCTGTCTGGCTCAAGGGCATCCAGAGCAGTCTCCGCCGCTTCGAGGTCTACCCCGGCATTGCGAATTTTCACGGCGGCAGTGTGCCCCCTCAATTTGATCAGTGGCGTATCTCGCCAAACTTCGTCCCCTTCTTTGACAAGAATTTCTGCAACCCGATCGTAGCTGGTCGTCGAGTAGACAGGCACTGCTGGCTTGGTCTGGCCTCCCAGCTCTCCACCCATCGCTCCAGTGAGTGTTGCGGTAACATGCCCATCGACGTCAGATCGGAAATCATAGGCTCCTCCTACAAGAAGCGAATGCAGGGTGTCGGTATTGTCCACCTTGTAGACGACCCAATCGTCACTGGCGGGTCCCGGGGATCGGCTCTGCCTGAATTCCGGCTCGAACTGGGCAACGGGAAGAACATGGCGCCCTCCCACAGCGACGACATTCCAGTCATCAGTGTCGTCAAAATTGGGATCTCCCTCAACTGCATTCGGATTGGCCATATCGGCGAATTTCGACCGAGGCTCCATGGGCGCGTCCAGCAGGTCCAGGAATGTCATGAGTTCGAAAGAGGGTGATCGGTTTCCGGCCTCAGGAATCCTGACGGAACGAGACCCGCTCCGTGCGCGATCCAAGTCGCCTAGAAAATAGGCAATGACGCGTCGTGTGCCAAAATCGGTCAGAATATTGAAGGGTCCCGGTTGCCCGATTCCACCCGGAGGGAACTCCTGATTCCGATCAAGAATCAATACCTGCGTGTCCCGGTTGCGTATCAACGATGAGTTTCGTAATGATTCAGCAAGCCGGGTGCGGACTTCCTTTGCCAACAGGTGTTGTGGATCGTTGATGTAGTTCGTAGGCCGCTCATTGATATACGCGTCCCGAAACTGCGGCGGCACTTCCTCACCCACCATTGGTAGCCAATGTTGTGGTGGTGCTGACAACGCGCTAGATTCAGAATATCGATCGGAGTCCCAATTGTCGTAGAATGAACTGACGGCTCTGCTCTCGCCCGTCTCCACGTCCAAAATGATCTGTGTCCCACCGAGTGTGGATAGA
>JAGROY010000212.1 GCA_020439995.1 Verrucomicrobiia bacterium | reverse complement strand
GCGAATGATAACAGCACTACCAAAAATGATACCGGCGGGCCGACGTATCTGCACCAGCGACTGGTAAGGAGCAGCGAATATCTATTACGCTTCGCCGACAAGGTTCAAGAGCACTTGTTCAACGGCGGAGCCCTGTCCCCGGAGGCCGCTGCCAGCGCATTCATGACTCGCATCAATCAGATCAACCTGCCCATTCGCGCCCAGTCTGCCAGGTGGGGAGATAATCAACGTGCTACCCGGCCTTACACACGGGGCGATGAGTGGATCAAAGAGCGCGACCGTCTGCTCGACGATTTTTTTCCTGTGCGTACGGCACGCCTTTTGTCCCAGATCAAATCGCGCCGCTGGTTTCCATCGGTGGATGCACCGGTCTTCAACCAGCACGGCGGAAAGGTTGCCGCCGACTTCAAGCTGGATATGACAACCAGCGAGGGAGCCGTCATTTATTACACAGTGAACGGCCAGGATCCAAGAACGACGGGCGATCCACCGGAAGATATCGAGCTGGTTCCTGAGTCGTATGCCAAAAAGGCCCTCGTTCCCACGGAAGACATCGGGACAACATGGAGGACGCAATTGAAATCTGAAGGCTTCGACGACGGTGCGTGGGCATCTGGAAACCTCGGTGCGGGGTTTGAGAACGGCACCGGATTCGAGGGCTTCATCGATGATGGACTCGTCTTCAGAGATGCCATGTGGGGCGTCAATGCCACGCTCTACATGCGCATTGAGTTCGCTCTGGATGCGCTGCCCGGCGCAGCGGACGCATTGATACTGTCGGCTCGCTATGACGATGGATTCGTCGCCTATCTCAACGGCACTGAGGTGGCACGGGCGAACGCAGACGCCGCAGAATGGAACTCAACGGCAACGGGCAGTCACACAGATTCGGAAGCGGAGACGTTCGTCGAGTTCGACATTTCCGCCTTCCGCGATCAACTCAAAATTGGCGACAACTTGCTGGCGATTCAGGCCATGAACTCTTCCGCTGGAGGGAGTGACATGCTGTTTCAGCCAAAGCTGGTGTTGACTGCTGCTGGTGGGGAAGGGGGAGTCGTTTCTCCGGATGCGTTGCTTCATTCCTCACCCGTTTCACTGGGCAAATCGGGTGTGATCAATGCCAGGGCGCTCACCACAGGGGGGGAATGGTCGGCCTTGAGCAAAGCGACATTTCTCGTGGATACGGAACCTGCCACTGCGGGCAATCTTGTTGTGTCGGAAATTCACTACCGTCCTGCAGAACCCACGGCACAAGAATTGGCGGCAGGTTACAACGGGCGCACCGACTTTGAGTTTTTGGAGTTTCAGAACATTGGCAGTAAAACGATCGAGCTAACGGGATTGCAGCTGACGAGCGGAGTGGCGTTCCATTTTGCCGATGCCACGATTCAATTGCTCGCTCCGGGTGAGCATGTGCTGCTGGTCGAAAATGCGGGAGCGTTCGCGATGCGCTACGGAGCAATTGCAGCAGAGAGAATTGCGGGAGTTTTTGCTGCGGGTTCCCAATTGTCGAATGGCGGGGAAGAAATCGTGATCGTGAACACCCTGCTGCCGGAAGGAAGTCAGACCGTGAAGTCCTTCAGCTACGATGATGCCGCGCCCTGGCCGACGGCTGCGGACGGCGGGGGATTTTCGCTCGTGCTGGTCGGTGCCGAGGCCAATCCAGATCACGGATCGGCGGCGAGCTGGAAGGCTAGCAGCAAAGTGGGCGGGAGTCCCGGAAGTGCCGATGGGCAATCGGATGGTGGCTTCGACAGTTGGCTGGCAGGCTATGGACTGAACGGCGCGGATCCCGCAGCGGACCATGATAACGATGGGCAGGGCGCACTCGTCGAATACGCCAGTGGGACTTCGCCCGTGGATGGTGGAAGTGCGCTGGAGTTGACCATTGTGCGATCGGATGCGGACGAGGCAGTCGTCAGTTACACGCGACCGACCGGCGGCGCTCCGGGGGTCGTGTATGTGCTCCAGCAAGGCAATTCCATGCAGGAGTGGATCGATGTGAGTTCCTCCGCCATGGTCGCGCCGGACGGTGAAGGGATGGAGCGGGTGGATGTCGTGATCTCGCCCGTGGGCAATGAAAGATACGTTCGGCTGTTGGTGCGCCTTCAGTGAGGTATCGCCTGCTTTGTCTTCGCTTTAAGAATCCGGAAGTAAAACTCGGGTTCAATGCCCGGGAACGCGGCCACTTCCTCGAAGAGTAAGGGATCTTCCAGCAGGCCGAAACCTTTGGGCAAAACCATACGGTTAAAGGCGGGATAACCGTAGAATACGTAGAGTGGGTTCTTTTCTTCGATCGCCCGTGCCATGGCCGCTTTCAGGGCATCGTCTCCGGGGGCATCCAGCGTATAGCCAACTGTGGGATAGTAAACTGTCAGGATGCGGCTGCCCAGGCCGTAGCCTAGTGTCATGATGGCTCCATTTGCGCGCTCTTCATCCTGAAGGAACCGGGCGACTTCACGCATGGGCGCGTAGCTTCGCCTTTGCAGAACCATGATTTGTGGGACGCAGACAAAAACGTATGCCGCGATGCCGATTGCCGTGAACAAGCAAGATTTGCCGGGTAATATTTTGTCGGCAATCCAACTTCCGCAGCACCAAAATCCGATAGCAAGCGTGATTACCACTGGCGGCAGAATCGAGATCATGAAGCGCGGGTAGAAATAGAGATCGAGTGCGTAAGCCACGCATACAAAAGCGAGCCCACCGAAGAACAGCGACAGCACCAAAATGGCCGCAGTCCGGGAGCTGTGCCAAAGTCGAACAGCACCTGTGATCATGACTGCGATTGCGGCTAAGATTGCCATCCACATAAGCCAGAGGCTTCCGTTCGTCAGCTGTCCCCAGGAAGGGAGCCCGGCGGTTTCGATTCCGGCGGCCGCCCAGTCGGGCTCCATTCCAAAAAGGATAAGCGACAGGAGCCTTTGCGCCATGTCGAAATTGACGATGCTGCCATCCACCGAGTTGGAATGCCAGTGGCTGAGCTGAATGATGTTTGGCAGGAAGACTTGCAGAAAGACGGCTCCTGCAAGAGCATTGGCAGCGAATAGCCTCCCCAGTTTCGGCAGCCTCGCTGTGGGTGGGCTGTTCAGCCAGATGAAGGTGCCAGCAGCCAGGGTAGTGCTGGCGCAAAACCAGATCGAATGAAGGTGGCTCCACATCAGCATGAACTGGGCAAAACCGAATATCGCCCAGTGGCGGTAGCGATCGCCTGTGATCGCCCCGTTGAGCGACCACAGGGAAAGCAGGGTGAAAAAGACGACTGGCCCGTAGGCTCGGGCGTCGATGCCGTAGCGAATGAACCACGGGTGTACGGCCAGCAGTGCAGCCGCCCAAAGTCCCACGCCGGAGCCGATCCAGCTGCGCACGCACAGGCCGATAAGTATTACCGATCCTAACGCTGACAAAAAAACGGGCAACCGGACGATGAACTCGCTGAATTTGCCGTCGGCTGCACTCGTTGCTTTCGCCCAGAGAAGGTGGCAGACTTTGGATGCGAGTGCGGTGGGCACATGGTTTGTCGGCTTTTGATAATACCAGGCACAGCGGGCGAAATCGGTCGGGTAGAACCGCAATTCGTCAGGATGCTTTGAGCTGGTGCGGAACTCGCCGATGGTCGCCATCTTCACGTTCCACATTTCATCCCACCACAGGCTGCCGTTCGCGAGTCGCCAACGCAGGGCTCCTGCTGCGAGAACAACGACAATGAGGATGGCAATAAATGACCTGTTTGGAGGCGCAACTGCCAACTGCGCGACTGCGGAATTCCCATTCTGGCGTCGACACCACCAGCGCATGGTCAAAAATGCTGCTGCAACGATGGTGACGTGGGCCACGGCTCCCCAGTAAATGCCGACGACGGTGACGAGCTTCCAGTTTGGCAATTGTTGTGCTGCAAGTGCCGCTGCCATTTTGTCGGCGACCGAAGCAGGGGGATCGGCATGGATGAGGATCGCCAGTGCCCCTGCCAGCCACAGCAGCAGCAGGCTGCCAATAAGCGGGGAAGGAATCCACGTCGCCATTGACTGCTTGTATCCCGTTGGAAATGAGATTTTCATTGCAATGGTGAGGTGTCGCTCTTTCGGGCGTGGTTGCAAAGCACAAATCTCGATCCCAGATCGACGTGAAAGAAACCGCGTGGAATATTTAAGGTCTGAGGAACTCGAACCTGTCCATGAAAATTGAATCTCTTGATCTCACTACCGAATATCCCCGTAGCCCTCGCGAACTCCTTGGTGGTTATGTCGTGGCTGCGCGAATGCTCGACAAATGTCGCGCCGTCATCGCGGGAACCAATGGCGAATACCACTTCGATTGTCCATTGGACAATACTCTCCTGAGCTTTGCCGAAATCTCGGCCGACGACTTCCGGGCGATCGTTGAAACCGGTGCGGATGATGCCGCAGTGGGCGATTGGCTGCGGGCCAATGCCAGGGCTCGCTCGCCGCAGGATATCGTGCAGTGGAACAATGACATGCGCGATAAGCGGATCAGTGAGATGCCGATCGAGCTTCAGCTGTTCCTTGAGGACTACATCCCTCGAAATATCCCGTCGGGGAAGATTGTCCGCGTCTGGTTTGATGTCTACGATATCGAGGAAGGCCGGATTTGAGGCTACAGTCGAAGTTCCTGTGAAAAGCCTCTTGCTCCGTCGGCGTGAGTTTCGTATCAACTGAGCAATCATGAAAAACTCACCACTTCCCAGGTTTCTCTCAGCGGGTGCTGTGATCGCTGGCTGCTCAGCATCTGCGTTATTGTACCTCTCGCCGCTCGGTTCTTCCCTCGCGCTCGCGCAGGGTGCGGATGCTGGCGCTTCGTCCTTCGGATCAACAACGATCGACCTGGGGTGCGTGGTCAGCGATATCGGGAAATCGCTCAAGTTCTACAAAGATGCGATCGGATTTCAAGAGATGCCGGGCTTCGGTGTGCCGTCAGATTTTGCAAAAGATGTAGGGCTGACAAGTGGTGCTGCGTTGGACATTCACGTTCTGGTGCTCGGCGAGGGCGAAGGAGCTACCAAGTTGAAGCTCATGCAGCTGCCCGGAGTGGAGTCGAAGCTGAGCGACAATGACTACATCCACTCTCAGCTGGGATTCAGCTATCTGACGATTGCGGTAAAAAGTACCGACGATGCGTTGGCCCGTTTAAAGAAAGCCGGGGTAATGCCCGTGGCGAAGGGGCCGCTGGCGCTACCTGCAAACTTGAATCCAGATCTGGCGCTGACGATCGTTCGCGATCCTGACGGTAACTTTGTCGAACTCGTCGGGCCGAAGCCCGTTGCTAAACCGCGTGACCCGAAAGCCGCTCAGTTAGACCCCGCTGATGCGGACGCGGACTTCTCGGTTCAGGGCGAGTATGCAGGTGTGGTGGGTGACGAAAAAATCGGTGCCAACATCATTGCGGAAGGCGATGGCAAATTCAGGATCATCGGTTATCGCAATGGCCTTCCCGGTGACGGATGGGACGGCGACAGGGCTGACTTGTACACCGGGTCGGGCAAGACGACGGATGGCAAGGTGACATTCAATTCCAATGACGGCACTTGGAGCGCGGCGATCGAGGACGGCAAGCTGGTCGTTTTTGACGATTCCGGTGCCCGGTTTGCATCGCTTGATCGCGTAGTGCGCACCAGTCCCAGAGAGGGAGCGAAGGCACCGGAAGGCGCGGTCGTTTTGTTCGACGGCAGCAACACTGATGCCTGGAAGGATGGGAAAATGACCGACGACGGACTCCTGATCCAGGGGACTGCGTCGAAGGAAACGTTCGGTGATTTTACTTTGCACCTGGAATTCTATTTGCCTTACAAGCCTTACGCGCGTGGGCAGGAAAGGGGGAATAGCGGGTTCTATGCCCAGGGCCGCTATGAGGTGCAGGTGCTCGATTCATTTGGACTGGAAGGAAAAGACAACGAGTGCGGCGGAATTTACAGCGTCAAGGATCCGGACATGAACATGTGCTTTCCGCCCCTGCAATGGCAAACCTACGATGTCGACTTCTCAGCGGCAAAGTTCGACGCGGAAGGAAAGAAGACTGCCAACGCTCGTATGACGGTAAAGCACAATGGAGTGGTTATTCACAACGATGTCGAAATAGACCACGCGACGACCGCTTCACCCTTGAGGGAAGGTCCCGAGCAGGGGCCCATTTACCTGCAAGATCACGGCAATCCGGTGCGCTATCGCAATATCTGGATCTTGCGCAATTAAGGGGGGCTTCTGCAATGTCTCTTGCTAAAAGAGGCGAATCAGAGCGTCCGTCCAAAACTCGTAGACTGAGCGATAGCCATTCTTAAGATTCTCACGATAGCTGCCTTCTTTCGAAAAGAAGGCGCCTACCAAAATGATTGGCGTCATCACCACCAAGCTGACTGGGAGCAGGAAAATGTAGAGAGCAACACGGAATAGTATTTCAATCAAAATACGTTGTTTATTGGTGAATGGGTCACCGTACGTGCCGAGCATGAACGGATCGTTACAAGTTCGGCTGTTTGCTTAAAATTAGAGGTCTTTCGTATTTGCTCTCGATTGTCGGAACGCTAGGTTCCCGGCATGTCGAACGCAATCCAGGCGTCCCTGCTTACGTTGAGCCAGAGCGTGGCATTCCTATTAATCTGCTCCAGTGCTCTGGCGCAGGGGGACAGAGCGCCTGAGGTAGACCAGCGGCCACGTGTCGAGAAGCTGGACGACGGCACGTATCGTCTCGGGAAGATCGCATTCGATCAGAAGACTCGGGAGGTATCATTCGCGGCAAAGGTCAATATGAATCTTGGCTACCTCGAATACATTCTAGTCAATGAGGTGACGGGGAAGACACACGAGTCGCTGCTGACGACCGAAGTCAGTCCAATGGATTTGAATGTTGTTCTGTTGCTGCTCGGGTATAAGCCGTCGTCCGTATTGGCGAATCAAACGGAAGACAAGCCGCTGCCAGTCGAGCCAAAAGCATCATTTGATGTGATGGTGAAGTGGAAGGATTCCGATGGAAAAGGGCACACTGCTCCGGTAGAATCCTGGGTTCTCAACCTGGCAACCGAGAGCCCGGCTGTGCGCGGCCACTGGCTCTACACCGGATCAAAAGTGGACGATCAGGGAGGCTTCGCCGCCGAGACGGATGGCTCGATCATTGCTGTGTACCGGGATCTTCGATCATTGATCAACAATCCTCGGGAGGGCAAAACATCCGACGAAATCTGGAAGCCATCCACAGATCAAGGCTTGCCACCAAAGGAAACGCCGCTAACCATTTTCTTGCGCCCCCACGCTCCAGAGCAAAAATAAAACTACCGATCAAATGAAGCAACGAATGTTATCGCAGTTCTCAATCCTCGCACTTGGCTTTGGAATTTCAGGGCTTACTTCCATTGTGTCCGCCCAGACGCCAGAGGCCAACTTGTCATTGAAACTCGAAATTCAGCGATCGCTAGATCGCGGGCTGAGATGGCTGGCGAAGGAGCAGGACGCCGCGACCGGGAGCCTTGGAGACAAAGAGCAACCGGCGATCACAGCTTTGGCCGTTTCCGCATGGATGGCGGATCCGTCCCGTCCGAAGGGGGAGATTCCCGAGCCCGCAGCAAAGGGTTACGATTTCATTGCCTCGACAGCCCACGACGATGGTGGCTTTTACGTCAAGGGACTCGCAACCTACAATACCTCCCTCAGCATGATGGCGCTGCTTCAGGAGGAATCTGGAAAATTTAATCAGCTGATCCTCGGCGGTCGGCGCTTCCTGATTGGGCAGCAGGCCGACTTTGACAATAAAGGGGAAACCGACAGTCCATTCGATGGGGGAATTGGCTATGGAGGATCGTACACTCATTCAGATCTTTCAAATACGCACTTCGCTCTGGAGGCGCTCCATTATTCGAAATCGCTCTTTGCCGACACAGGCGTGGATACCTCGAAGCAGCCGGATTTAAACTGGGATGCTGCTATAAAATTTGTCGAGCGGTGCCAGAACCTGACCAGCACCAACGACATGGACTGGGCGAGCGATGACGCGGCAAACAAGGGCGGGTTCGTCTATTTTCCTGGCGACAGCAAAGCAGGTGAAATAACGGTGAAGGGGGAGGACGGTGAGAGGGTAGCCCTCCGGTCGTACGGCAGCATGAGCTATGCGGGACTGCTTAGCTTGGTTTACGCAGACCTGAAGGCTGACGATCCCCGTATTCAGGCTGTATTGGATTGGCTCCGCAAGAATTTCACGCTGGAAGAGAATCCTGGCCTCGAGCTTCAGGGGCTCTATTACTACTATCACACTATGGCGAAAGCTCTCAACATCGCCAAAATTGACAAAATGCAGCTCAGCGACGGCACCCGAGTCGACTGGCGTGAAGAGCTGGCCAAGAAGCTTTTTAATCTGCAAGCCGCTGATGGATCGTGGGCCAACACGAATGCACGTTGGATGGAGAAAGAGCCCACTTTGGCTACTGCGTACGCACTGCTTACTTTGGAGCATATCCACAGTGCGCTTTAAACTCTGGATTGCACTTGCACCTTTGCCCATCGCATGGCTTATTGAGCAGGGAATTCGTATATTAAGCGTTCATGAAACAAAGACCTCAGGGCTTTCGTCGTATCTATTCCGGCACGTCTGACACCGACATCGCTGCGGAAAAACGGATGATGACATCCGGCTACGACACGTTTCATAGACAGAAGAAACGTGAGACGACCATCCTTATCGTCGTCATCGCTGCCGGTGTGATCGGAGCGCTCGTCTGGCTGTTCAAGTCGGTGATTCCGAATCTGGAGCTGTTCTAGAAGAAGGTAGCTTGCGCTTCAGCTCAATTTTTCGCGCCATTCCATAGCTTGCGCCTGGTGACATCGGTGCGACGTTAGGAGATGAGCGAACCGATTAATTGCCTCCTTCGTGAAGGACTGGTTCGGCGGAGCGGAATTCTCGTTGCAATCATTTGCCTGGCGGTGGGTGCCCGTAGTGCCCGGGCCGAGCGTTACATGATCATTGGTGACAGTCTGTCCCGCGAGTACCAGTTCGAGTTTACGGAGTTCGATGAGGCCAGGAACTGGGTCGAAATCCTGTCGGCCATTCGTCCCGACGATTTCGATTTTGGAAAGCTACGCACCGTCGACTTGTCTTTCATCGATTCAAGCTGGGACATCAACAGTCACGCGTATAACTGGGCGCTACCAACGTTTAGCGCCGATCAATACAACGGCCTCTTGAACGGCTCAGGACTGACGGATCTCCTGTTTCAGCAACTGATCAATCCAGCCTACGATGACACCGAGCGTGCTGTGATTTTCATTGGGGGCAATGATCTGGATCGAATCTACAACGAGATCTATCAGGGACGGGACGAGAACAATACAGGTGTCAAAGCGATCTACTCGGACATCGAGGATATTCTGCTCGAAGTGGAAAATCAGAACAGTGACTTGGGAATCGTTCTGGTCAATGTACCGCACGTAGGCGCTACCCCAGAGGTGAAGTCGGCCCATCCTACCGATCCTGTCATGACGCAGCGGGTATCGGATGCGATCGAGCTGCTGAACCGCCAGCTGGCGAAGCTGGCAGTAGAGCACGATGCGGCTTTTGCGGATGTCTATACCCTCACGAAGGGCCTGATCGATCCTGCACCCCTCTGTATCGGTGGCGTTCCCTTCATCAATGAGGGGAGCGATGACGGCGACCCCAGCTACGTCTGGCTTGGCGGCAACCTGGCAGCGAATTTTCATCCCAACACCAATGGCCAGGCGCTCGTGGCCAGGGCGATTGTCGATGCCATCAATGAGCATTTCTCTGAGAATATCGCGCCGCTCACTGATGCGGAGATTCTCGAGAGCGTTCTCAATGTTTCCCCCAGCATGCCCTTCGACACATGGGCTGCCGGGTTCGGCTTGCCGGAGGGGCAAAGTGGAACTGGCGATGACCCCGACAGTGATGGGGTGGATAACGTCATCGAATTCGCGTTGGGGATGCATCCACTAGAGGCGGATTCCCAACGGCTGCCTTCTCCAGTCGCAGAGAGTATTGATGGCGCGTCCATGTTGACCATGCGCTACCAGCCGCGTGCTGAGGATTGCCCGTTCGTGAAAATCATTCCTCAAAGTTCGATCGATCTGGATGAGTGGGAAACGATCGCGCCGACCGCGCTGACGACTTCATCGGATGGCACCGTTACCGTGCGCCTGCCTCTGTCCGGGACGGTCTACATTCGTCTGCTTGTGACCATTGGCGGCTGAATTGCTAAACGCTACTTTCCTGGAGCAGTTTGCGGATCTGAACAACCCCGGCGACGAGGCCAAGTACGGAGCCTGAAACAAATCCCCAGACGTGGGCGACGACGTCTGTGCGCGGATCCGGGCCGAAGCCGTAGAAGCCAAGCAGTACGAGTCCACCCAGAAGGGGAATCGCTTTCCTGAATAACGTGACGCGGCTCCGATCCTGCATCGTTTCGGCGCCACCATGTCCGGTTAGCGCACCCACAGCGGCGAAGACGGCAGTCGATGCACCGAGGGCGACATGGGAGTCAGGGAGGTAGCTCCAGCTGGTCAGGATATTTCCTAACACTCCTCCACTTAGGATGAGCGCCCAGGCCAGCGGTGCACCCATCGATTTCGAGCAGAAGAGTCCGAACAGCACGCCCATTGCCAGATTGCTCAGCAAGTGGCCCGTATCGGCATGAAGCAAGAGTGCCGTGAGCGGCCTCCACCATTCATGATTATAGAAAAAAGCGTGATTGTCGTTGGTAAATCGGTCGGTGAAATTTGCGTCGCCGATCTGCATGCGAAATGCCGCAAGCAGTGCAATGACGTAGGCAAATGCGAAATGGATGCCAGCACGGTAGTTTTGGCTGGGCAGAGGATCGTGCTTGATCGCCTGCTGCCACGCGGCGGATTCAATGTCGTAACGTTCCAGTTCCCGTTCGACGTGCTGGCTCACAGACTGTCGCACATAGAGCTGAAACGGAGTCTCGGATTCTGCGATGCGGAATACCCAGTATGGCAATCCAATCGAAAGCAGCACCAGGCCGTGCTCCTCGATTCCACTGCGCGATGGATACGAGCCCACTTGCGCGAGGCCAGCCTGCTCGGCCAGGGCCGGTGCTTCGTCCTCGGGAACGTCAGGATAGTAGCCTGCGATCTGTTCACGGATGTCACTCATCGCTGCCAGCCACTATCGCCCCAATTCACTACAGTTCCACAAGGGAACTGCCTTTTGCCCGGTGCCTCGCAGTCAATAGAGTAGATAACGCATCCTTTCCGAGCGGAAGCCCTGGCAGTAGCCTTTCCATTTGGCAGCTACCGTCTTCGGCGAAACTCCCCGCTTAAGATCATTGGCAAGCGAGTCACTGCCGAAGACCTTGTGGAAGAGCGACATTTCTGATGCCGGAGTGTTGCGAAACAAGTCAGTGCGATTGCGCCGGTTAAGCTCAGCAATCAGGGTGACGTCTAGTTCTATCAAGTCCGCACTGGCGCTGTGATCGATGAAAATCTGGCTACCTGCGAAGCCGGGCTTTTTCTTGCTGTAGTAGGGCGTGAATCGCACTCCCTGAAAGTTCTTCGCATTCATATAGCGGGTGAACTCGTTGGAATCCACTCCCTCGGCGGCAGCAAATTCAAATGCCCCGCTGGTGCCGATGCCGATGTCCACGCCGTAGAGGCCGCCCAGCATTCCAGTGGCAGCGTAGTAGAGCGGTGAGGTTCCTTTTGGGATATTCGGCGATGTCGGTATCCAGCGCAGTCCAGTCTGGCTCCACGACATGGCGCGACTCCATCCTTCCATCCGGATCACGGTGAGGCGCGGTACCGCGCGGATCATGTGCTTTCCATGGATCATCCCAGCAAGTTCACCAGTAGTCATTCCATGCACATACGGCACAGGAATCTGCCCCACGAACGACTTCCATTTGGACTCGAGTGGCGGTCCCTCCACTCTCAATCCTCCCATGGGGTTGGGACGATCCAGCACGATGAATTCTTTGCCATTCTCCGCACAGGCTTCCATCGCCAGTGCCATGGTGCTAATGTAAGTGTAGCTTCGACTGCCGATGTCCTGCAGGTCAAACAGCATCACGTCAATGGGGGCCAGCATTGCCGCCGTAGGCTTGCGGGTGTCGCCATAAAGAGAGTATGCAGTGAGGCCCGTCACCGGATCGCGCCGTGATGAGAGCTTTTTGCCAGCCAGTTCTGTGCCATCGAGCCCGTGTTCCGGCGTATAAAGAGCAGTGAGCCGAACCTGAGGAGCGCGGTGCAGAACTTCGCGGGTGCGGTTGCCATTGCGATCGACACTCGTTTGATTGCAGATCAATCCCACCCGCTTGCCCTGCAGTGGCGCATACCCGGACTCCCGGAGAACATCGATTCCCAGCTTAACAGGGTAGGCTCTCTGGCCGGAAGAGGGCAGTACCTTGCTCTTGCCACCAGTTGACAGGCAGCCGGCAAGGAGTAGGCAAAGAAAGCCACCCATCCCATGAATGATTAACTTTGTTGAAAAATCTTTAAGATTTAACTTCATAGAAGACTAAAGTATCACCTTTTAACCATGGATTCAAAATCACTCGGACAATTGTTGCTCATGGGCGTGCCCGGCCCGGAACTCGACTCAGAAACGGCCGCCCGCCTCAAGGCACTCCAGCCCGGGGGATTCATCATTTTTGGACGCAATATCAAATCGCCTGAACAACTTCGAAAGCTACTCGATGATCTGCGCGATCTCAGCGCAACTGAGCCAATTATCACCATCGACCAGGAAGGCGGTCGTGTGTCCCGCCTGCGCCTCATCGGTCAGGAGCCACCGAACGCACAACAGCTCCGCGAGAAGGGAGATCGGGAGCTCATTAAGCAACACGGGCGATTGACTGGCGATCTGCTGCGACTGTTCGGGTTCAATCTTGATCTCTGCCCGGTGCTGGATATTTCATACGACGACGAGGCCGACAATTCGCTCAAAGGCCGCTGCTATGGAACCAACGCCAATCAGGTGATCGACTTCGCAGGCACCTTCAATCGCGCCTTGCGCAGTCGCGGCATACTCACTTGCGGTAAACATTTCCCAACCTACGGCTCGGCCGACTGCGACCCTCATCACGAACTGCCAGTCATCACCCGAACCAAGGAAGAGCTGGAAGGCGAGGAAGTCGCACCATTCCGTGCGCTCATTCCAGAGTTGGATTCAATGATGATCGGCCACGCGCACTTCCCAGCATTTGATGCCGACCGCCCGCGCTGGCCCTCGTCATTGTCCTTCAATATCATTCAGAAATTCCTGCGGGATCAACTCGGTTTCGACGACGGTCTGGTGATGACTGACGATCTCGACATGGGAGCTATATTGAATGAAGTCACATTCGAGCAGGCGATCCGCGATGCCGTCATTGCTGGCAATGACATGGTGATGATTTGTCACCGCATCGAGATGGTTGAGGAAGCCCGCCAGCATCTCGAAAAAGTTCCTACGCTGAATATTCAGCTGGCACTTGAGCGCATCGAAAGAGCAAAGAAAAAAATGGTCTGTCCCAACCGCTTCTCACTCGAAAAATTTCAAGAAATCAACGATTCCATCTGGAACCTGCGACTAGCTACCCTGGGAGAAGAATGCGCCAAGCAACTCAGCGTCGAAGACGGCAAACGGAGCCCGGTGGAGCTCTATTGAGTTTGGGACAGCCACCTGCTGAAGCGGCGGGCTGTCATTGAGAGCGAACCAGAACTGTCGACCACTCTTTGATGCGAAGATAGACGCTCGGGAATACCGGGCGTTGAAGGGGTGCTGTAAATTCACCGGTCGATTCGGGAGCAATCAAGTCAAAATCTTCTCTATTAAGAAGCATCGCAGCCCAGCAGCTTCGTCGCCTCATCGAGCAGCTTTGGAATCCCGCTGGGATCATTCCCCGCGCCGCGGGCCATCTCGGGCTTGCCGCCGCCCTTTCCTCCAATGAGCGGGCCAAGCTGTTGAATCAGCTTTCCGGCCTGTATTTCCCCGGTGTGCGCTTTGTCGACATAGGTTCCCAGATGGACGGTGCCATTTTCATCGGGCACGACGAGCACAGCTGCGCCTGAAAACTGGTGTTTCTTCAGGCTGTTAAAGAGTTCCTGCAGCAGGGCACCCTCGCCATCATCGATCTGGGCGACAATCACCGGGATGCCGTCGGCATTCTTCGGCGCGGCTTCGATGAGCGGTACCACTTTCTCGTCAGCGATGCGAGACATACCGGCAGTTTTGGCTTTTTTGAGCATTTTCTGCGCGTCCAGCATCGCTTCTTTCAATGCATCACGCCACTGCTCCTCGGCTTTCAGGGCCGCGTTGAGCTTACTGATGGCTCCCGCATCTTCGCTGCCGATCGCGAGGATCGTATCGCGGGCACCCGTATCTCGAGCAGGGGCACTTACTGGGGATTGATCCAATTTGACCAGCCCGGCATTTGCTTCGTCGAGTTTGGCGGACAGCTCGGATGTCTCCGTGTCGAGCGATTCGACGAGTTCGTTCAAATACGCGACAGCATGGGGGCCGCAGACGGCTTCGATACGACGGATGCCGGCGGCGATCGCTCCCTCACTGCGAATCTTGAACAGTCCGATCTCCGAAGTATTGCGCACATGCGTGCCCCCGCAGAGTTCCATGGAATAGCCATTCAATGCATTCGCTTCCCCGCCGATCTGAACGACTCGGACTTTCTCGCCATACTTGTCGCCGAAGAACTGCATCACGTCGGCCCGGCCCTTGACGTCAGTGTAAGGGCGCTCGCCGCTGGAGACCTGGTCGGCATTTGCCACGCAACGATTGACGCTTTGTTCGATGGCATCGATTTGATCGGCCGAAATGGCATCGCTGTTGCAGTCAAAGCGCAAGCGATCTGGGGCGACAAATGATCCCTGCTGGGCGGCGTCCTTGTTGACGTTCTCGTGCAGTGCCCAGTGCAGCAGGTGAGTGGCCGTGTGGTGTTTTTCGATGTCGCGTCGACGGTTTGGATCGAGTTGGATTTTTACGCTGCCCGAAGTCGTCGCAGGCTTCTTCTCCAGCACCAGGCACAATGCCGCGCCCACACTCGTGGTGCCGAGCACCTCGATTTCCTCGTCATCGACGGTGAGCCAGCCGACGTCACCCTGCTGGCCTCCCATTTCAACATAAAGCGGGCTCTTGCTGACGATTGCCACGATTGCTTCCCCGTCTTCGACCACTTCAAGCAACTCAGCATCCACCTCGTCCTGCTCGTAGCCGACAAATTCTGAAACGACGTCAGTGTCGATCGACACCGCCCGGATGACCGTCGTGCCGCCGCCGCCTTTGCCAGTTTCTTTGTGCTTGTCGATGTGCGCATTGACCTCACTCCAGTCCGCGCTCAGTCCGCGCTCATCCAGCAGCACCTTGGTGAGTTCGATCGGAAAACCGTAAGTTTCCCAGAGCTTCACCACGCGATCGGCGGGGAAAAGTGCGCCGTCCTGCAGTTTCGAGCTGTCTTCCTCGAAGAGTTTCAATCCGCGATCAAGCGTCCGATTGAAAAGAACTTCCTCGCGTCTCAGTTCCTCCGAAACTTTGCTCTGACGATCGCGCAGCTCCGGGAAGACGTCACCAAACTCCTGCACTAACACTTCCACCAGCTGCGGCAGGAATGGTTCACTGCCATCGAGCCCAAGTTCACGACCGAAGCGCACGGCCCTGCGCAAAATGGCGCGGATGGTGGCATTGCGGCCTTTGTTGCCTGGAAGGATGCCATCGGCGATCGAGAAACTGCCGGACCGCAAGTGGTCGGCGATGACCCGGAAGGCCACGTCCGTTTGCTCCTGTTCCGTCAGGCCCGAGCGTGCGGTGGGGACGGTACCGGTATACGTCTTTCCAGTCAGCTCGCTCAGCTTGGCGAAGATTCCTTTGAACACGCCGGTGTCATAGTTCGAGCACAGCTTGGAAAAATCGGTGAAGCCGTTGGTGCATTGAATCACGCTCGCCGCGCGTTCGAAGCCCATGCCAGTATCGACATGGCATGCGGGCAGGGCGCGGAACGTTCCATCGGCCTCGGCGTTGTATTGAATGAACACCAGGTTCCAGATTTCGATGCAGCGGGCATCGTCGCCATTGACCAGTGATCCCTTGGTGTCTCCATCAGGAGTGAGGTCGATGTGAACTTCTGAACACGGGCCGCACGGGCCAGTGTCACCCATCATCCAGAAATTGTCCTTCTTGTTGCCAGGAACGATGTGAACTAGCGGGTCTAGTCCAGCCGATTCGAAAAGTCGAAACCAGTGTTGCGCTGCTTCCATGTCCGACGGCTCAACGTTAATTAGGCCCTGCGTTAAGTCGTTTTGGAAAATGTCTATGTAGTTGGTGCTATCAATAATTTGTCCACCAGCATCTATGGAATTCTTAATGCTCTTGAGTTCCTTCATCCACAGATTTTGATCCATATGGGGACAGTAAACCGTGGCGTAGAGTCGCTCAGCGGGGAAGCGCCAGCGTTCGGTTAAAAGTTCCCAGGCCCAGGCGATCGCTTCCTTCTTAAAGTAATTGCCAAAGCTCCAGTTGCCCAGCATCTCGAA
>JAGROY010000211.1 GCA_020439995.1 Verrucomicrobiia bacterium | reverse complement strand
ACCTTTCTGTCGCTGCTTGCGCCTGATGCAGATTTTCGGTATCCTCCCGGCATGCTGGCCGTCCGACTTTATCAGCGTGTGTCTCCAGAGGAATATCTGGAGGGGGAGCCCCACGGTCAAATCAAGCACGAATACATCGATGGGGGATCTCCGTGCAATGGTCGGCGCCGGGAAACGATTTCGTCCGGCGAGTTTACACTGGCCTCGGTAGGGTTGACGATGGCCCTTGCCGAGCTTACCACCATCTAACACTCATGACACCATCTAGAAGCACTCGCGGGATTATCCTGGCAGGAGGCGCGGGAACGCGGCTTCACCCGCTGACGCAGATCGTCTGCAAGCAGCTGCTGCCGGTCTACGACAAGCCGATGATCTACTATCCACTGTCGACTCTGATGCTGGGCGGCATTCGTGAGGTGCTGATCATTTCCACGCCCAAGGACTTGCCGCAGTTCAGGAATCTCTTTGGCGATGGCTCGCACCTCGGTCTGCAAATCGAATACGCTGAGCAAGCTGAGCCCAACGGGATTGCGCAGGCGTTCCTGATTGGCGAAGGATTTCTCGATGGCAGCGGCGCGACGCTGATTCTGGGGGACAACATCTTTTACGGCAAGCTTGGCTTTTTCCGCGAGGCGCTGGAACTCAAAACGGGAGCCTGTGTGTTTGGAGCACATGTGCGCGATCCGGAGCGGTTCGGTGTGGTGGAATTCAATACGGCCGGGAAGGCGCTAAGCATCGAGGAAAAGCCGAAGCAGCCCAAGAGCAGCTTCGCAGTTCCTGGCCTGTACGTTTACGATGAGACTGTCGTTGAACGGACCAAAGCCCTGCAGCCGTCCGGGCGCGGGGAATTGGAAATTACCGACCTGAACGTTGCTTACCTCAACGACGGTAAGCTGGATGTGAGAGTGTTAGGGCGCGGCGTAGCGTGGTTGGATACAGGGACGCCTGAGAGCCTCCTCGAAGCGGGAAACTACATCGGCACGATTGAGCGGCAGCAGAATTTGAAAGTTGCCTGTATCGAGGAGATCGCGCATCACATGGGATTCATTGACAATGCCGGGATGGAAAACCTCATCGCATCGACCCGGAACCCTGACTACCGCGCTTATCTGGAAAACGTGATGCGGCACGGTTGATCTCAACTATTACGAACTCAGAATGGGATTATTTAGCAGCAAAAGCGCCGAACGAAATGCCGCGCGAATATTAGAGCAGGACGCGAAGATCCAGAAGCTACGGGAACAACGGGACAAAATCCGGGACACCCGTGATCGGCTCCAGTTTCAGTTGCGCGAGGCGCAGGAGACGCTTGGCGACCTGCAACTGGACCATCAGAAGCTGTGGGCGGAGCACTTTGGCAAGGTCTACAATCTGGCGACGCCGCCACGGGACATCGTGGCGCACATTGCCCACAGGCGTGATGCCGACTTTGACGATGGTCTGCACATGCTGATCACTGGCTACATGGCGGCACAGCGGCTGGGCAGAATTGTGCGCGATGAGCAAGTTTCAGGGGGCGTGCATCGGGTTCTCGATTTTGGCTGCGGCTGTGCCCGGGTCACGCGCTTTCTCGATTGCCTGGGGGAGGGTGAGGTCGAACTCTTCGGCTGCGACATCGACAAGTCAGCAATCGACTGGTGCAACGGCGAACTTGCCGGAACTGGTCGCTACTTTGTCAACGGAGACCGTCCGCCAATGCCTGACGATCTTCCGCAATTTGATGTGATTACCGTGCTGTCGGTGTTCACTCACCTGCCGGAAGACATGCAGTTCGAGTGGCTCCGGGCGCTGGGAGGGAAGCTGCGCAAAGGTGGGCTGATGCTGGCCACTGTGCACGGCCCGTCGTTCCAGCGCTTCGTTCCTGATGCTCAGCGCTCCGAGTATATGGAAAAGGGATTCTGCTACACGGATCTAGGCAAGACTCCTGACTTGCCCGACTACTACCTCAGCACGTTCCATACTCATGCCTATGTGAACGAGCGATGGTCGAAAGAGGGCTTTCGGGTTCGGAAAATCATCGAGCAGGCCGTGCCTCAGGCGACCGTGCGTCAGGACGTGGTGGTTTTGGAGAAAGAGTAGCGCCTCATTCTATTTTTGAATCGCAGCAGTCGATATGGACACGGTGCCGCTCAAGTTAACAGAACGCCGCGATGAAGAAATCTCCGCGAGGGCGCACGAGTTTGCGGATGAGCTGATGCGTCGGCGCACCGTACGTGATTTTTCCTCAAAGGCGATCCCGCCAGGGGTGCTCGAAGATTGTCTGCGCGCGGCGGGATCAGCTCCCAGCGGTGCGAACCTGCAGCCATGGCATTTCGCTGTGGTAACATCACCGGCCCTGAAAAATCAGATCCGCCAGGCAGCCGAAGGGAATGAGCGCGAATTCTATGATAAACGGGCTCCCGATCGCTGGCTGAAGTCACTCGCTCCGCTTGGCACGACTGCATCAAAGCCATTCCTGGAACGTGCTCCCGCCCTCATCGCGGTATTCCAGAAGTCTTCCGTGACGGGCCCTGACGGGCAGGATACTGCCACATACTATGCTAAAGAATCAGTGGGAATCGCGACCGGATTTCTCATTGCCGCACTTCACCGTGCGGGATTAGCGTCGCTCACCCACACTCCGAGTCCGATGGCCTTCCTCAATTCCATTCTCAATCGTCCATGCTCAGAAAAGCCCTTTTTGCTGCTTGTAGTGGGATTTCCAGTGGAAAATTGCTCCGTCCCATCCATTAATCGTCAAAAGCTGAACCAAATCACATCCTGGCACTAAGCTTGAATTATAAATTGTTTATTATAAGGTAATTATGAATCATTATTAAATCAACTGTGCACTACGAGCATCAGGCTGCTGGCTGTGCTTTGTATGCGGACGGTAGAAAAAGTTGCTTTAGGTGTCTAAAGTTCTTGTTTATACGAATTATTTTGTTGATTTTAATATCGGACATTCTTTACTGAAATTAGCTCGGGCTTTTGTAAATATTGGATTATCAGTAATCTGGCCACAACACTACCACCTATGGAATCTGTTCATACTACTACCGGAAAAGTTTACGACTCGGAAGCTTCCGCGGGAAAATCCCGCAGTTGGGGCATTTGGGTTTTTATCATCTGCATACTGGCCTTTCTTGGATACTCGAAGAAACTCGAGCAAAATCTGAGGACGGAAAAGAATCACCTCATTCACACTCAGCACGAGCTTGAGGGGGAAGTAGCCTCGCTTGAGGGGAATGTCGCTACACAGACGACCCGTGCCGACGAGGCAGAGAAGAATGTAGCATCGTTGACCGTAAAGCTTGGGGAAACCGAAGCCCAGCTCAAGGCCAGCACTGAGAAGGCAGCTGATCTCACCACGAAGCTGGCTTCTGCGAATACCAAAATCTCCCAGTTGGAAGGGAGCCTCGCTGATTCCGCAAAGCGCGAAGAAGGTCTGAAGCAAACTGTCGCAACACTCCAGAGCGAGCGGATGGGATTGCAGAAGGAAGTGGCTTCTCTCTTTGCTCGCGTCAAAGATCAGACCACACTGGTTGCTGAGTTGAAGGGAACCATTGACCGCCTCAATGGAGAGCTTTCCAAGCTGAAGGATGAGAACACTGCACTTGCTGGAACGGCCAGTGAGAATAAGGAGTTGCAGGAGAAGATCTCCGGTCTGCAAAAGATTGCAGAAGATCAGAAAGGGCTCCTTGATCGTCTTGAGGAAGAGAAGCGCATGCTGATCGACACTCGCAAGAAGCTTGCACAGGAAGTCAACGAACTGACCGAACGTTTGCAGTCGCTGCTTGAGGAAAACGAGACCAAGCAGGAAACCATCCAGCGTTTAAAGGACGACCAGGCAGCTCTGGTGCAGAACCGCCAGGATCTAGTAACTCGCCTTGCAACTTTGCAGGATCAAATCGACACCGCTGCCGCTACAGATACTGAAGGCCTGCGTAAGGATGCGAAAATTGAAGAGCTGACCGCAGAGCGCCAGGCACTCGAGCTTGAGCGTGACGTGCTCACCACCGCATACAATGATCTGGCTGTGAAAGTGGAAACGCTGACTAGCCAGTTCCAGACGCTGCATCGCGAGTTTGGTGACAACGGTGAAGCGGCTCAGCCCGTGGGACTTGCCCCTGAGTTCAGCACAGTCCTTCCGTAAACCAGGCTTCGTAGATTTTTTCTGCTACCACACAAACAAGCGGGTTTCCCTGAGAGGGGATGCCCGCTTTTTTGTTTGATCGTGCGAAAATAGCATGAGCGTTAGTTAGCTCAAAGTCCGAGTTACTCTTTGGTCAGGTGCCGCGTGATCTCGGACAATGTCGGACTACCGATTCCGACTTGAAGAACCGTGCCGTCGGCATCCGTCAGGATAAAGGATGGAAGTGTGGAGGCGATCGATCCCAGATGTTGCTGGAGTAGTGCGTTGACTGCTGTCCTTTCGGATGCGTCAATTTTCGGCACCAGCTGATAGGCGGGACGGTGCTTTTTGGCGTCGGCGAGTAATTGATCGGGCGCCTCTTCCGCATCACCTGGCAGGCCGGTCATGGCCAGTTGGGCTGTGGTGAAGTGTTCCCGCAAGCGCGCCAGGTGAGGCAGTTCCTTCTTGCAGGCCACGCACCACGTCGCCGTCAGCACGTGCAGTCGCAGTTTCGCCGTGGTTGCCGGGTCGGTCACCAGTGTAAAAAATTCGCGAGTTTTTCCAGATGCGATGGTACGGGCAGGGTTGGGGATCCGATAGGGGGCAATGTTAGGAGTTGTTTCAAGCTCCTCAATCGAAATCAGCGAGTCGACGGGCAGGTTGGTAAATGTCTGTTCGACTCCTGACGGCCAGCGCATTTTTAGTTGCTTGATGTGCTCATGGGAACCGACGCCGATGAGCATGGTGCTGCTGTTCTGCGCGGAGAAGCCTTCGCCGCAGCGGTGCTCGTCCACAATTGTTGAGCCATCGGGCAGGGTCAGCATGACTTTGGCACCGTAGCCATCGCGATTTGATCTGACCGGGGAAATGCTGTCGATTCGACTGGCACCACGAAACCGCAGCGCCACCAGGTGACGGGAGCCAGCGATACCGGGAAGTTCGCCGA
Organism: Verrucomicrobiia bacterium; assembly: GCA_020439995.1. Taxonomy (GTDB): domain Bacteria; phylum Verrucomicrobiota; class Verrucomicrobiia; order Verrucomicrobiales; family DEV007; genus JAGROY01. Next base: position 48,337 of record JAGROY010000211.1, on the reverse strand, counting down.
TGCGGTTGCGAAACAGGACGAGGCGTGGGGCATTCACATTGACGCCTGCAATGTCCACCCAACCGTCGCGGTCATAATCAAACATCACGGTGCTGCGTCCGTCGCCGATGTGATCTGCGCCGCTTACCAGCGAAACGTCGGTGAACTGCTTTCCCTGTTGGCTCAAAAACAAACGGTTGCGCTCCCTGCCGCTGAGCGAATTCTTCCCCCACGCGTCGCTTCGCAGGTCTTTGGCGGCTTCGCGGTTGGATGCTTCGAAAACCTCGCTTTGCTTGAGCTCGTCACCCTTCGCCGGATCGGTGCGCACGACCGCGCGCCAGAGCACACTTCACAAATCCTGGTTGTTGGCGATTTCAGCCGGTGCCGTGTAGTATCCGCTGGACGCGTAGATGTCCAGCCAGCCATCGTTATCGACATCTACAAACTGGCCGCCGTACGACCAGCCGACCTTTGCCACCTGCATCGCTGGAGCATTCACTCCTGCGACCTGTTCAAATTTTGCGCCTTCGTTGTGAAACAGCAGGCTGCCCTGCGCCGCGTGCGGAACACGCGCGTCCAGTCCCTCAAGCTGGCTCGTGATCCGGCGGCCAGCTTTGCTGAACATATTTGACACGTAAAGGTCGAGCTGTCCGTCGCGGTCGTAGTCACCCCAGCTCGCGCCCATTCCGAATCCCGACATCGCATTGCCCGCCATTTCAGTCGAGACTTCCACAAAACGCTGCGGCCCGTTGCCCGGTGCAGGCCCGTCATTGCGGTAAAGATGATCGGGAGCAAAGTCATTGCACACGTAGAGATCGACGTCGCCATCATCGTCGAAATCTGCCCATGAGCTTTGATAGGTATTGTGCCATTCTGCTAATGCTCCGGCTTCCGCTCGTACCGAAAACTTGCCCGCACCACGATTCGTTAGTAGCATGTTAGGTGGGCCCAGACGGTTGAGGTAGCGGTGTTCGTCGGCAAAGCGCTTCACCAGTTCCTGTTGCATTCCCTTTTGCCCTGGAAAGAAATCAGCGGCCCAGTCTTCCACCTTGAATTCATTTCCAGACGGCCCGTAGAGTCCCAGGTAGACATCCAGCAGGCCGTCATTGTTGTAGTCAGCGGCCGAAATGGTGGACACAAGATACGGCAAGGGGAAGGGCAGTATCTCTGATGAGCGATCGACAAAGTGGCCGTTCTCGTTGCGGAGAAAGAGCGACCGTTCAAGACTGCGGCCGATGAACACATCCTGATCGCCATCGTTGTCAAAGTCCGCGAATAGCGCTGCATTGCAGAATCCCTCGATCGCCAGGCCCAGTTCTGGTGCGATGTCCGTAAAAGTGCCGTCGCCCTGATTGTGTAGCAATTGATTCGGCCCCCATCGGTCAGTGACGTACAAGTCATCAAAGCCGTCATCATCGATGTCGACCACCGACAACGCCGGGTGCTGGTAGGTAGATTCGAGATCCTGATAGTCGGCCTGGATTTGTTTTGTCACCGTGTAGCGATCAGTCGTGAATAACTTGACGATGTTCTGCTCGTGGAGCGACTCGCGGGCACGTGCGAGTTCACGCGAATCTGGCAGGGCCTCAGCGAGAACTTCGTCGAATAGCCTCTGTGGCACCACCTGCCGATGGAGCGATTTCTGTTTCCAGGTGGCGATTTTCCATGGGGATTCCCCATCGCCGACCGCAGGATTGCGGTGCCACGTCACGTGCATTTTTCCTGAAGTTGAGATCCAGGGGCTGCCCGCAGAACTGTCTGCCCGGGCGAGAGCCTCGATACCCATGTCGCTTTCAAACACCGTCCTTGAGGAATCTGCTAGATTTCCCCTCTCAAAGTAAACCCGTGCATGTTCGTAAAACACGATTCCCTCGAGAAACCATTCCTGCAAAGTACTGCTTCCGGTCGGCAGAGAAACTTCATTGAAGCCAGGCAATAAGTGACGTTCCTCGTCGGTGCCGCTTTCTATGGTCGACTCCACTCGAAAATCGGGTTCGAATAAATCGCTGCTCTGGTAGTCAGGGAGTTGAAGATTGAGAAGTGCCTGGCCAAGCCTGCCAGCATGGGGAGTCAGGTCGAGAATCAATTGTTCCGACTCCACCAGATTTTCCATGGAATCCAGAGGAGAGGCTTTCGCAGGTGCCTCTGCATTCCCGTCGCGAGTCGCTTGGCCGCAGGCGCTACAATGGAGAAGTATCGTCCCCAGAGAAAGCAGGGACAGACATCTGAAGTTGCTGATAGAAAACGTCACCACGGACAAGGCTACCATTTTACCATGGCTGAGGACAAGCAGCGTTGGAATTACTCCTGCAATTAGCCGTATTCAATGAATCTGCGATGAAAAAGCCTCTCAATCTGGCCGCGATTGGCGTGCCCTACGGCAATTTTGATCGAATTGGCAATTCGGCGATTGACTGCACTCTCTGGATTCTGTCACGATCCCATGAAATTTGTTATGAACAGAAATCCCCTTTTGATCACTGCGTGTATCGCCGTCGCGCTGATGACGCATGCCGATGCACAATTTGAAGAACTTTGGCGCGCTGGAGAAGACGATAACTCCCAGGCGGATTTCGTCCAGGAGCAGGGTATCAACGACCCGCCGGGTGATCCATTCCTGAACGACGATGACTTCTACTTCAAGGGGATCTACGATGATCCGATTGGTACATTAGACGAAGATGAGGATTGGGCCAATTTTGAACGGGCTGTTACTTCAGGTGATCCGACCGTGCGCCTGCATTTTTACCTTGATGCTGAGCAAGCACATCCTCTGGCGCAGTACCGACTTTCGTTCGATATGATTGCGCTCGGCAGCGCAGCTGATGGGGCTGGGACTCACGACTTGGAGTACCGGTTCAACGACGATGTTTTTGAATCGATTACTGACCTGAGCGCTGAACTTCTGGTTCAGTCCGAAGGGACTGCGAGCGACTTCGGGGCAGTTGAAGGCGAGAATGTGATTACGATCACCCGTACCGGCGGAACGGACTCCAGCTGGATCCAGTTCGACTACGTGCAGATGGAGATTGATACGTCCCAAGCGGGCTGCGAGGATCCCCTTTGCGTTTTCAGTTCAAGTGCTGCCACCATTAATCCTGGAGGTGCGGCGATGCTCACTTGGGTGGGCAGCCCCGATGCTACTTTTTCCGTCGACCAGGGAGTTGGTTCCGTTGATGACGAGACACAATTTGGTGCGGGATCGATTGAGGTCACTCCGAATGCAACGACAACCTATACAATTACGGCAACTTTGCCGGATAATACCACCGCTACCAAGACGGTGACCGTTGCGGTACGCCTGATTACTTTGTTCACATCCAATACTTCTGCAGTGCCGGAAGGCAACTCTGCCTCACTGATGTGGAATGTTCACCCAGACGCGACGCTAAGTATTTCTCCGGGTGTAGGTGACATTGACAATGGGGGGGGCACGGGAACCGTAGATGTGACTCCTGTGGCACCATCCACCACTTACACTTTAACCGCGACGCTGGGAGAAGAGACAGCGACTGCAGAGGTGACGGTTCTCATCAGTAGCTTTGTGAGGCTTTGGCAGATCGGTGAAGATGATGAAAGTCAGGGGGACTTCAGCCAGGAAATGGGTGTCAATCCTCCGCCAGGAAACCCTGTTGGCCTCGATGATGATTATTACCTTGCAGGAACGTACCCTGATCCTATTGGAATCGTTGAGCAGGACGAACCTTGGACCAACTTCGAACGGGCCGTAACATCCGGTGACTCCGCCATCAGAGTTCACTTCAACCTTGATGATGTTCAGGCCCACCCTGAAGCTGTCTATCGAATCGGGTTCGATATGTTTGCCCTCGGAAGTGCTGCCGACGGCCTGGGCATCCATGATCTGGAATATCGTATGAATGATGAACTCCTGAGCGAGAACCTTCAGGTGGAAGAGCCGGTCTATATCGAGCGGATCGTTCCTTCCGGAGATGTGAATGCTGTGGCAGGAGAAAACGTGATTGAAGTCACTCGTGTGGGCGGTACCGATGGTAGCTGGATTCAATTCGACTTTATCAGCTTCGAGGTCGACACGTCTGCCGTTGGCTGTTCGGAGGCCATCTGTAACTTCGCCAGCGACCGTGTCGTGCTGTCGGCTGGCCAAAGTGTTACACTCAGCTGGGTCGCGCACCCCAGTGCCGAGCTGTCGCTGAGCCCTGACACTCCAATCACCTCGGAAAACGGCCAGGGCAATATCGTGCTGATGCCCGAGAATAACACCACTTATACGCTTACATCGACTCTTAACGGTGTTACTGATACCCGCGAGATCAGCGTCCGTGTAAGGGCGGTCGAAAGCTATACCTCCACCGTGGCAGAAGTCCGGGCTGGTGAAGCGTTTTTCCTCGACTGGAGAGTTGATCCGGCGGCGCAAGTTTCGATCAGTGGAATCGGTGCAGTCGATGAGCAGACCTTCGACGGGGTGGGGCAAATTGAAATCGCTGGGATCACAGCGACGACGGCTTACACAATTACAGCAACGCGTGGAGCTGATGTTGAAACCCAGACCGTAACTGTGGCCTTCAATCCATTTTCGGATCTTTGGCAAATCGGCAACGATGACGGATCTCAGGCGGAGTTTGCTCAGGAGAATGGCAATCAGAACGATCTTCCCGGGGATCCTGCTACATTGGATGACGACTACTATTTTGCGGGCACCTACGAAGACGAATTGATTGGCACCGTCGATCAGGATGAAGAATGGGCGACCTTTGAGCGGGCTTTGACGTCTGGCGACCTCTTCTCCCGCATCCACTTCAACCTGACCGATCAGGAGGCAGCCCTAGCCAATGAGTTTCGATTAACGGTGGATCTCATTCTGTTAGGAAGCGGTGGGGAAGAAAGTACTCACGATCTTCAGGTAAGCTTCAATGACACTGTCATCGGGGAGCAGCTGGGAGTGATCAGTCCGCTCCTGTGGCAGCCGATTTTTTCAGCAGAATCCGCAGGGGCGGTACCGGGTGAAAACTTGATCACTATCGAGCGCACTGGGGGGTCAGGTGGAAGCTGGATTCAGTTCGACTACGTCGCCCTCGAAATCAATGCCATGGGAGCCGGGGGGCCGGCAGATCTTCGCTTTTCGGATATCGCATTAAACAAAGACAACGGTAACGTCGTACTGACCTGGACTTCCCGGCCTGACAAAACCTATCTGGTGGAGTCTACCGAAGATTTTGTGCAGTGGGAAGAGCTTACCGACGGGCACCAATCCGAAGGTGAAGAAACGACTTACACCGATGTGTCTGGGTTCCCGGCAACAAGCGTGCGCTACTATCGGGTGACCGAGGAGTAAGCCCCAGAAACTCAATACGGAAATCTTTGCCGCAGTGCGCCTGCGACTCCACGCAGGGCGCACTTGCGGTGGCAAAGGTAGAGTTGAATTTATCGGCTTCTCGTTCGGTGACGTCGAAGAGTGACCAGCATTGCGCTGAGTCCCAGCAGTGCCGCGGCAGACGGCTCGGGAACGGGAGAAGTGGAAGAAGCGCGGAACTCCAGCACAAAACTTGAGGAGGGGCCGGTTTCATTGCCCCAGAATGCAAGCGAGCGACTGGTGAGCGGCGGATGCAGTGCTGGGTTCGTCTGCACCATTAGCGGGAGGATGTCCTCGTTCACTGCCCAGTCTCCGAAGATCACGTAGTCGATGGGATCGGGGAAATTGGAGGATGGCGGAGCGGATAGCTGGTCACCAATTTGAAAGCCGAGGAACGATATGTTTCCCAGCACGGACTGATAATCTCTGACGATCAAGCTGTCGAGTTGTTGCCCTTCAGGCAGCAGAACTGTGAAAAGGTCGATGTCCGCAGAATTCAGGCTTAGACGCAGGTAGCTGGAACCCGAGGGAAGAGCGAATACGTCTGGAATGTCGAATTCATCCGAAAGATCGCCGCTCACTCCCTAATCGTGCAGGAAGATTTGCCCTTGGCTAACGGAGGTGCCCAGCCAGAAAAGGCAGGCTGCTGAAATGCTGCTACAAAAGCGGGAGGGAAACAGATTGGATAATGCCATAGTAAATTCACTGCTCGAAGCCCTATGGCAGCAGGACGGCTTTCACGATTTCACCGTGGTGCATTTTTTCGAATGCCACCTTCCATTCCTCCAGTGGCCACTGGCCACCGACGATTGGGCGCACGTCGAGTTTCCCGCTCGCCAGCAGTTGCAGCACGGACTCCCACACTGGCCAGTTGTGGCTGAAGCTGCCCTGGAGCGTCACATTTTTCTGCACCAGCGGATCGAGGGAAAAGTTCAACGGCTGAGGGCCCCAGCCTACTTTGGTGATCCAGCCAGCGGGCCGCACCAGTTGTAGCGCGGCCTTGAGCGTCGCTGAAACACCCGCTGCATCGATCACGCAATCGGCACCGAGGCCATCGCGAGCGAATGCCCAGTCGGTCGCGTCTCCCACGACGCTCTCGCAGCCGTAAGCCTCTGCTACTTTCAGTCGTCCCAGGTCCGCCTCCAGGCCCACCATGGCCACTTCGGCCCCTGCAAGCCGTGCTACTGCTGCACAAAGGATGCCGATGGTGCCCGGTCCTAACACTACCACTCGGTCACCGGGCCGTATCCGGCTATTGTTGATCACAGCGTTGTAGGCGACACAACATGGTTCCGTCAGCGCGGCGTGTTCCAGCTCCAGCCCGGCGGGCACGTGGTGCAGGCAACGAGCAGGCACCCGGACGTAGCGGGTCATTGCGCCATTGACCCCGTAGCCGAAACCCTTCCGCGAGGTGTCCAGATTGTACAGTCCCCGCCGTGTCATCGGATTGTCGGGATCGATCACCGCTGCTGTTTCGCTCACCACTCGGTCGCCGGATTTCCAGCGTCCTGATTCCGCGACATTGGAACCTGTCTCAAGAATCCGCCCGCCGAATTCATGGCCCAGTACTACGGGATAATTGACCGGCCAGCTGTGTTGCGCTGTCCACTGATGGAGGTCGCTGCCACAGACACCGACGGCGGCCACTTCCAGCAGCACGTCATCCGAGCCGATCTCGGGCGGCGCAAGATCGCGAATCTCAACACTGAAAGGATCGGGAGCAAAGTTGACGACGGCTGGGCTGGACATGGTATGTGCGTTGGATTGGAGTTTTGACATGGATACAAGTACTGAATCAATTGTCCAGCATCCGTTGGTGCATAGCGGTGCTCATCTTCACCCGCTCCAGTGCGTCGACCGTCCACACCATGGGATACAGTTTTTCGTGGTACCAGAGTTTAGCAAAGTAGAAGCCGATCGGTGAGACGGGAAATATGCGTCCGCCATCGGTCGCCTTCGTTAAAAACTCCACGCCGCGCCGGAGTGCCAGCTCATCCCTTTTGCTGCAACAGGAGGCGATGGCACTCACGGCCAGGGCGGTTTCCTCGATCGAGACAGGCGTCGATTTGTCGCCTCCCCAACCACCGGTGGCAGAGCACTGAACGGAGCGCAGCCAGTCGACTCCACGGGCTAGAACGGGCTCGATACCCGGAGTTTTCCCCAAAGCGCTCAAGGCCAGTACCACATTGGTGGTTCCGTAAGTGCGATTCGTTTCATTCGCGACATGCTGATTGCCGAACCACAGCGGCGTCCAGGCACCATCAGGATCCTGACATTGTTCCAGATACCGCAGCGCTTTGGCTAGTGCTCCGCGAACCCGAGCCGCTGTCGCAGGCAGGTGGACATCAAAATTTGCCAGCCACGTATGCCACGCGCGAAGGGTGTGCGCTGTCAGGTCTGGGCTCGATCGGTCGAATGGCAGTGCTCCCCAGCCGCGGCAGAATGTTGGAATTCCACCGTCCCGGTTCTGGAGATCGACCAGCCAGATGGCTGCCGCCGCTGCCGCCGTTCTGCATTGCTCAGTGCTGGATTCATCCTGCAGCCAGTGCAAAGCAAGCATCGCGCCTGGCGTATCATCAGCGTCGGGGACACCGCCCGGCAGATCCGTCCACGCCCAGCCGCCAGGGGGCGAGCAGGTGAAAGGATGAACTTTGTCGTACTGCTGCGCCAGGATCCAGCGACGAATGGGCGCACGATCCCCGGCTGGAAAATCTGCGGGATCGCTGGAGGTTGTCAGCAGAGCCTTGGTGGCGAGCGTCGTTCCCCAGGTTGCGAGATTCGTGTCGATTGGCCAGCTGCCATCCCCGCGCATTGATGTCTGGAGAAAGCGCACCGCATGCGGAACGATCGCGTGCTCCCGTTGTCCCGAACTTGCCAGGGCCATGGTGACAAAGCTGGTCAGCGGCGTGGCTTCAAGATAGCCGCCGGTGGCAGGCTGGATCTCGCGCAGTAGTCTGGAAGTTTTAGGCCACGCCAGTTTGCGGAGCAGGCTCAGCGGAAAGAAGGGCCTCACGTGGTATGAGCGTGCGTAGCCGATCGCGATGAGTGCCGGTAGCGCGTAGCTTACCACAGGGAGCTTCAGTGCCGCATACCATCTGCGTGGAAAGGCGGCGAGCTCGAATGGCAGCGGCAGAACACGCTTCCATCCGTCGCGTTGTTCGCCCAGTCGACCTCCCAGCGCGCACATCATGAGGATGGGCACGGAGAACGTGCGATCTTTACCATAGCGATCTGCTACAGCATTGGCGACGACGGAAGGTTCGAGGCTGCCGACGTAGCCTTCCACCCATACTGCAGCGCGCTTTACGGTGTTGGGATACTGCGCTTCGTCGCCAGCGATTCCAAAGACTGACCAGCACAGCAGCGTCGTCGAAATATTGCTGAAGCTCACCGTGGTATCGCCCCATCCGCCGTCATCGTTTTGATTTGCCGCAAGCCAGGCGAGGCCGCTTTTCACGAATGGCTCGTGGCTCACTGCATCTACAAGTGACAGAGCGGCCACGGCGGTGGCGGTAGAAAGCGCGCTGCTTGAAAGTTCGCCCTCCCAGTGCCCGGCGGCATTTCTTTCAGCTAGCAGTGCAGCCCGGGCATTTGCCAGCGTGGTTTCGAATCTATCCATTCCCGATTGCCTAAAGACTTAGATGCCCCAGTGCCAGCAGGCCGTAGTAGGTGTATTCAATATCGAGCATCTCGTCATCCCAGGTGCCGTGAAAGCCACCGTCGGCCGTCCACAGCGAGTCGATGAAATCGAGGCATGCGTCTTGGATGTTCGTGAGCGGAACCTGTAGCCCGTCAAGGCAGTGCAATCCCACCGCCGTCGAAAGCAAATCCGGCATCGGTGCTCCCGGGAACGGGCAGAACCCGCCCTGCGCGTGCAAGTTGCTGAGGATCCAGCCGGGTGTTTTTTCGGGAATCGGTTGGCGGATATTGCGGTAGAGAGTGACGGCCGCAGCGGTCGCAGGAACATTGATGATTGGTAAATCCGTGTCATTTGCCCAGGCTCCCTCATTTTTGTCTAACAGTGCATCAAGACTGGCCTTCATTCCATCGAGATTTGGCGGCATGAAGCCGTGATCTGCGTAGGCACCGTATGCAAGGAATGATCCGTATGCTGAGCCCGTGGCCGCTTTGGTGGACTGATTGTAACCGCCGTCGGCTGTGCGGTAGTCCGAATCGATGCGAGCCAGCAACGTGTCGATGCAGTCGTGATTCTTTTCGATCGCGGACCAGTTGCGCGCCAGACAACAGAGGTGGACAAAATCCAGGTTGTCGCCAGTGCCAAATGACTCCAGGTAAGCACGCAGCGGTTCCACTGGCAGCTCCACTTGCAGTGCGGTCAGGGCATCGATGGCGAACGTGGTGTAGTAAAGATCGCTCTTGCCATCACGATCAGCGAATCCACCGTCGCCGTTCTGTTTGGAGCGAACAAAGCTCTCCACCAGTTCGGAGGACTCGCCGAGGGACTTTGTGGCAAGCCGGGCGACTTGCAGCATTTCAAGGCGCAGACTCATGGTCAGTAATCACTGCTTCGCGTGTCTAAAATATAGGTGAATCGCGGAAGTTCCTGAAGTTGGCATATCGGCACCAATTGACCTAAACCGGGAATCATTGCTCGGCAAATAGTAACCGGAGGGAAGGCGTTGCAGAGGATTGAAACCGGAGAGTGCGGACGGATCGGAGTCCTCAGCGTGGAATGGTCGTCATGACCGGTCTGGTCTGGGGCGTTGTCGGTATCATTGCCAGCCGAGCTGGCACAAGTGCATTACCGAACGCTGTTTACAGCGTGCGCATGCGAGTGAGTGAGATGTTTTGATTTTGGGAACTTGAAAAATGGCATCGAATATGTTGATAATTATCATATTTAATGGAATATTAGTAATCGCGGGGCAGGAAGCCGGGATCGGAATATTCGAGAGGTCTGGTGCAGCGGTGCGTTCCGGTGATTGAAAACAAACTTAGATGAAGTCGAAAGAAGAGAATTCTCCCATTCGAACCCCTGGAGTGAAAGAACGCGAAACGAGTAGTGGGAGGGGATCCCTGACCCGGCCTCTTGTTGTGCTACTGGTTGCGGTCTCCGTGGTTCTCGCTGCACTGTCCTATACTACTCAGAAGTTGGTGGTGCTTCGTGCTTTTGATCGTATTGAGCGGGACGGCGCACTGCGTGATCTTACCCGCTGCGAGGCAGGGATTTACCGAGACCTGGAACTTTTGGACAACTTCGTGAATGACTGGGCGGCATGGGATGATACCTGCACCTTTATTGAAAAGCCGAACAAGGAATTCGAAGATGCCAATCTGATCGTTGAAACCTATGAGCACGGTCAGCTTAATTTTATTGGTCTCTTCAATACTGCCAACGACCTTGTGTGGGGGGAGGGAAGATCGACCGGCTCGCTTGAGATCATCGATGTGTCGGACGTCTGCGCGAAGATCTCTGATCCTTTGACCGAGTTGACCGCTTTTCGGGATTTAAATGATTCCAGAGTAGGGGTAATCCTTAGCAAGCTGGGGCCAATGTTGATTGCGATTAGACCGATCATTACATCGAAGCAGGAAGGCCCGATTCGGGGAGCGCTTGCGATGGGGCGGTTGCTCACTCCTGCGGAAATTTCCAATCTGGCGGAAAGGGCGCAGGTTCAGCTCAACATCTGGGCAGCGCGAGATGAGAGAATGCCCGAAGCAGGGCGTGCCATGATTTCCCGGAGTCAAGGCGAGGCGAGCGCCCCGGAGATTCTCAGCGCAGATACCAAGATGCTTCATGCTTACGATCTCTTGCCTGATCTATTCGGAAATCCGGGCTTGGTTCTTCGCGTAGATGTACCAAGGAATGTTACTTTGCAGGGCAACTTTGCTGCCGGAATCGCTACGGCGACGAGTGTCATCGGCGGTATCCTGATGATGGTGGCTGCGGCCTGGGGCATCCGGCAAAGGGTCTTGGTGCCATTGCAACGAATGGCGGAGCATGCAGAACGGATCGGGGAACACGGGAACCTGAAGGATAAACTGGGATATGCCCGGAACGATGAGATTGGCGTGCTTGCCGATGCATTCGACGGGATGGTCGCTGCGATCTCAGAAACGAGACAGCAATTGCTGACGGCTGCTCATCGATCCGGCATGGCAGATGTGGCCGGGGAAGTGCTGCACAATGTCGGGAATGCCGTGAATGCTGCGAACTCTTCCCTTGAGATGCTGGAGGAACGGGCATCTGATTCCAAGCTGGTGGGGCTCCAGAAGGCAACCGATCTCCTGCAATCGCAAACCCACAGGGCGGCGGAGTTTTTTAGCGAAGATACGCGCGGCCCCAAGCTTATCGACTATTTGTCCAAGGTAACTCAGCACCTGCAAATGGAGTTCGCGGAAAATAGAACCAGCCTGCGGCGTTTGCGACAGACCATTCGCCACATTCAGGGGATTATCGCCCAGCAGCAAGTCTACTCGCGTTCCTCAGAGTTCACAATGGAAGTGGATCTGGCAGGTCTTATCAATGAGGCTTTGGACATCAATGAATATCAGATCAAGCAACTGAATGTGGAAGTGGAAACAGATGCCGGGGGTATTTCCACGTTGTCGCTGAACAGGGGCAAATTGAGCCAGGTGCTGGTCAATCTTGTCCGCAATGCTCTCGAAGCAATGCAGGAGAGCGAGTCCAGTCGAAAACTGTCGGTGGTTGCCTCTCGTCTCGATCAAGCCTGTGTATGTATCGAAATCTCCGATACGGGGGCGGGTATCCCCGATGAAATTCGCGCGAATCTTTTCCAGCAGGGATTCACCACAAAGCCCACTGGAAATGGAATCGGTCTTCATTTTTGTTCCAATGCACTGCAGTCGATGGGAGGCCGGATTGATGTTCTCAGTGCTGGGTCTGGGGCGGGTACTACCTTCAGGGTTTCGCTGCCGGATGTCATCGTCGACGATGACGTGGAGAGCACTAAGCATCAGGAGCAGGTGCCCCGACAATGCCAGGAAAAAAGGAAGGCCAGCCGGGTAAGCGGTATGTCAGTGGCTGTTTCCGCCGGACATCCTGAGATTCCGAAATGAACAAGCTTAGTTGTATGAGTTACATCGATATTTCTCCAAAGCATCGAATTCTACTGGTCGATGATTCCCCGTCCATTCATGAGGATTTTCGCTTATTCCTCGCTCCTGCGATACCTGATTCCCTGGCGGCAGAAGAGAGAGAGCTGTTTGGAGATGTAAGTTCTGATACGGCCGACTCAGCAGAATTTCCGGGCAACGAATTTGAGCTCATCTCGGCCTATCAGGGGAAGGAGGCGCTGGCGATCGTCAAGCACGCGGAAGAAACGGGCAATCCCTTCAGAATGGCATTTGTCGACATAAGAATGCCCCCCGGTTGGGATGGCATCGAGACTATTGAGAACCTTTGGAAAGTGAATCCGAACCTTGAAATCGTGGTTTGCTCTGCCCATTCAGATTACTCTTGGAAGGACATTGCTGACCGCTTGGGACACACGGATCGATACCAGATCCTTAAGAAGCCATTCGAGGGCATCGAGGTGCGTCAACTGGCAATGACCCTCTCCGAGAAGTCACGGCTCAGACAGGCGTATTTGCGCCAAATCCTCGACTTAGAGGCAGCCGTGGCCGATAGATCTGCGGCATTGTCTGAGGCACGGGAGGCGCAGAAGGCAGCGGAATGCGCGGCCACTGCTAAATCGGAATTCCTGGCTAACATGAGCCATGAAATCCGCACTCCGCTCAATGGAGTGGTGGGCATGACTGAGTTGCTCAGTGGCACATCGCTTGATGAGCAACAGAAGCGATTCGTCAGTGGAACAAAAGCGTCGGTCGATTGCCTGCTCAGTCTGGTCGACGATATTCTCGACTTCTCCAAGATCGAAGCAGGAAAACTGGAACTGGACCCTGTTGACTTTAACCTACACAGCCTGGTCGAGGATATGGCAGAGATTCTTTCTCCTCGGGCCGAAGCGAAGGGTGTGGAGATCTGCTGTGAACTCGCCGAGGACCTTCCCTCGATGGTACTTGCGGATGCCAACCGTCTGCGGCAAGTGATTCTGAATCTGCTGAGCAATGCCGTGAAGTTCACCGAACACGGCAGGGTTTTGCTGAGTGTTAGTGCTGAGCGATCCAGCGACACGGAGACCCTTATTCGGTTCGAGGTGCACGACACCGGGATTGGTATTCCCGATAACCGGAAAGACAGTCTGTTTCAGGTATTTACTCAGGTGGATGCCTCGATGACGAGGAAGTTTGGCGGCACTGGCCTGGGCTTGGCATTGTCCAGGCGGCTTGTCCAACTGTTCAATGGGGAAATCGGATTCGAGAGTGAAATCGGGAAGGGCTCCAACTTCTGGTTTACCGCACGGCTCGGGCGATCCTCCGCGCCAGAGCCCAGCATCACTTTGCCCGCCGGAATCGAAGGATTGCGGGCCATGATCGTGGATGAGAAGGGGGCGAGCCTGGAAACCGTCCGGTCGATCCTCACTCGTTGGGGAATCGCATGCGATCTTTGCGCCAATCCATTGCAGGCAGTGGGAGAGCTCCAAGCCGCACTAACATCTGGCCGACCATACGATCTCCTCGTCAGCGATATGCAGATGGTCGAAACGGATGGACTCAAATTCGTACGCAGTGTCAGGGCGCGTCCTGAGCTGAGTGGACTGCCCGTTATCGTTCTGGCCGCCATTAGTCAGAACATCAGTCGAAGCTTCTGTGATGAGTGGGGAGTGTCGGAATGTGTCGCCAAGCCTGTCCGCTATGGGAAGTTGCTCAGTGCCGTGAAAAGCGCTCTCAAACGCATCAGCCCCGGTGATCCTGAAATCCCTGTTACAGAAGTGGCATCGAATAGCCATCCACGACAGCAAAGGACGATCAAAGGCAACAGGCGTCGTATTCTTATTGCCGAGGACAACGAAATGAACAGGCTAGTCATCAGTGCCTACCTGAAAAGCATGGGCTTCGATTGCACCCTGGTCGAAGACGGTCGCTCGGCAGTCGAATACGCGACAACGGGGACATTTGACCTGGTGCTTATGGACTGGCAAATGCCGGAGATGAATGGGGTGGATGCCACCGTTGCTATCCGGGAACATGAGCTGATGAGGGGCGGTCTGTCGCGAAGTGGCGCAAGATTACCCGTCATAGCTGTGACAGCTCACGCCACTTCGGGAGATCGCGGAAAATGTCTGACGGTCGGCATGGATGGATATGTATCCAAGCCTATTGACAAGCAGGCACTGATCGAGGTTCTCAGCGAACACCTTGATGATGCAGGGCAGTGTGTGGCGCTGTCTAATTGAAACGGCCCGCAAGAGCTGGACAGCGCCAGGCCGCAATTGTAGGCTTAGCGACATGTTCACCTTTACTGACAAGCACGGCGGCTTCAATCGCCGGAGTTTCCTCAAGGTAGGTTCAATGGGCCTGGGGGGCTGGTCCTTGCCTGGGTTATTGCAAGCGAAGGCTGTCGGAAATCCCTTCAAGGACAAATCGGTGGTGTTCGTATTCATGCACGGCGGGCCGGCACAGACCGAGACATTTGATCCCAAGATGGACGCGCCGATGGAGGTGCGCAGTGCCACAGGTGAAGTGAAAACGACACTGCCCGGAATCACCTTTGGTGGAACGTTCGCCAAGCTTGCCCGGGAGGCACATCGCATGGCGGTTATTCGTTCTTTCGTCACTGGCGATGGGAATCACGACATCAAACCGATCGTCGGACGTGATTCACTCAAGGCGAACATCGGATCCATTTACTCGAAGGTTGCAGGAGCAACGCAAAGGCAAACGGGGATGCCTACAAACGTTGGACTGTATCCCCGTGCCGTCGATCCCACCGCTCAGGCATTGCCCACAGACTTTGGGAGCTTCAATTCCACAGGTGGACTGGGTGCGGCGTTTGCGCCGTTCGAACCTGGGGCCGGTGGCTCGCTTCAACAGGACATGGAACTTCGGATGGATCGCCGCCGACTCGATGACCGTCGGGCATTGCTGGGACAGCTCGACGATCTAAAGCGCTCGATGGATGTCACCAATGGCGGTGGACTTTCGCAGTTTCATCAGCAGGCATTTGATACTCTGACTGGCGGCATCGCCGACGCATTCGATTTATCAAAGGAAGACCCGCGCACGATCGCAAGGTATGATACCGGGCCGCTGGTTTCTCCCGGTTCCATTCGCAAAGTGTGGGCCAACCACAACAACTACCGCGATCACGGTCAATCGCTGGGCAAACTCATGCTCATGGCGCGTCGGCTGTGCGAACGAGGCAGTCGCTTCGTCACCGTGACGACGAATTTCGTCTGGGACATGCACGCTGATGTGAACAATGCGACCATGACCGAAGGGATGCAATACGTAGGCGCTCCCTTTGATCATGCGGTTTCCACTTTTATTCAGGACGTTCATGAGCGCGGCCTTCAGGACAAAATCCTGCTCGTCTGTTGCGGCGAAATGGGGCGGAGCCCAAGGATCAACGCCAAGGGCGGTCGTGACCACTGGGGAAAACTGGCGCCGCTCATGATGTCCGGAGGCGGGCTGCAAATGGGGCAGGTCATAGGCTCCTCCACCCGCGATGCTGGCGAGCCCGAATCCGATCCCGTAACCATGCAGAACCTGATCGGAACAATCATGCACACCCTTTTCAATGTCGGCGAAGTCCGCCTGATGACCGACCTGCAGCGGGACATCTCCCAAATCGTGACCCAATACCAGCCAATCCGGCAGCTGACTTAGCGCGGATCTCATTTTTGCCTGACACAACTTAACCTCGGCCGTTGGTATCCGCTGTGTTGAACTCCCCAGTTACTGCCTACGGCTTGCTGACGCGAAGCCTTAGGTAAACCGGTTGCCCGTCGGTCGCGGAAACGGTCGCCGTCACGGTGTCGTTGCCTGTGGAGACTGCGGAGACGGTTGTCCACGATGTCAGGTCAGTCGAGGCTTCTGGAATCAATGTCAGGTCGTTCGCGTCTGGATTGGGCCGGTAGGTCATGACTCCTATGGGGCCTGCTCCGGTAGAAACGCTTGGCAAGCCAGAGGGCTCTGCGACGGTCGGCGTCATGCCCAGTGCGTATTCTACGAGATTGACGGCAGTGTCGTCATCAGGATCGGCATCGGGCAGCCCCAGCGTATCAGCATTTGCTCCAAAATGCAGTGCTGCCCAGGTGGCGTAACCCTCACCACCTTCACTGTTGTTCGCTGGTGTGGGTGCTGTTGCTGACCAACTGGAGGGGAGGGATGGATCTGCTCCGGCGGCCAAAGTGAGGCTTGAGCCGTTGCCGTCGGCTGCGCTGGGCCAGGGGTCTTTGTCGTCGTAGTCAATGGTGACCAATGGGCTTCCAGTGGACGATTCCAGTACGACCGTTTCTCCGCTGTTGGCGAGATTGCCATCATAAAGACCGGCGATCAGAGGGGCGGTTCCGTAGCGTGCAACGAATGCATCGATGTTCCGCACGATCACTGCGCGCTGCCCGGCTGGCAGGACGTATGGATCTATCTCCAGGGTGATGCCTCTCGAAAACTTGAGGCCAGCGAGGTTGATTGGGTGACTGCTGGTGTTCTCCAGTTCGATGAATTCGAAGTCATCTTCATCGAACGTTTGTGGTGATGCTAGAGAAAGGCCTGCAAGGAACTCGGTCTCAGTGGGGGCAGCTGGGTGGTAGTCAAATTCACTGATGGTCACGTCTCCCGGTCCGGGAAGGGGTTCGACGATGAACTGACCCGTTTGTAATGCGCTCCATCCGCTTGCAGCGAACTTGCGGGCGTTGACGGTGGCGGAGGTCGAAAGTGCCAGAGGCTCGGTGTAGAGGATAGCTGTTGGTGAAAGTCCGGCAGCGGACGCGGATTCAAACGTGAGCTGTGGCATAGCCAGGGCATCACTGCCTGATTTGCTGCTGTTCATCAGCTGGATCGCGAGAATGTTCGTGCCTACATTGAGGGCTGCCACACCAGCGGTTGCATCGAATTCCTCGAACAGAACTGCCTGGCTGTCCGGGTGGCTCGCAGTCGCGCTGGAATCCCAGGACAGTGTCGCTGGTGCGTTCGCGGAAGCGATTTGAACTCCATTGATGAAAGCGACAAAACCGTCTTCATATTTCATGTTCAGCGTCAGTGATCCGATCGCTTCCAGTGCTGCTTGATCTGCAATGGTGAAGGGTACTCGCACGAAAATCGACGCATTCACAGCCTGCATGCCTGAGGCATCGATTCCAGTGAGATCCGGGTAGTCAAAGCCCACTCCGGTCAGGCCGCTCAACCACGCGGAATCGTCGAAATCAGCCAAGTGCCAGCGATTGGCAAAGCTGTCGTCGAGCGGAATGAAGGCGGTGGCCGGAACGCGCTCCGGCAGCAGGATTTCCGGCTCACTGACCGTGGCGGGAACGCGGGGATCACTGCCGTCCAGTGTGTAGTAAACGCTGCCGGTCGAGGTGTCGAAGCTGATCATTTCAGCTGCGCCAAGCGCTCCGCCGGATGTTGGGTTTCCGTCGATTAGAAACTCCGGCCCCGCTACATATTTTGCAGAGTCACTGGATGGCCATTGTTCCTTCTCCCATTTGTCGCGGTAGTAGGATGTTCTGTTAGGCTCTTCGGTGGAGAAGAAATCTTCCCGGATCTTGTTCACTTCAGTGATCCACTCCGCGTCGCGAGTATACGGGCGGGTGCGGCGGTCGTCGCCCCAGCGTGCGGATTCGCAAATGATCGCAATATCCAGCATTTCCGCGTAACGATTCCATCGTGACAGTGATGCCTCTGGAGTCAACGCTGCCCCGGGGGTGAAGTGCTTCTGCAGGCGATCGCCGAATCGAATCTGGAACTCCGGGATGTCGTCCAGAAACGAAATGAATTCAGGTCCATCTTGCGAGGTAGCGGCCAAGGTGCCGGTGGCTCTTACGTTCTCAAGAACTCGTTCAGAGTCCCAGACATAAAACCGCCACAGGCTGTTGCTGGAGCCGCCACCGGCAGCTCTCCAGTTACCATCTGTCTTGAGGTCGTCATTGTGGCCAAAATGTTGAGTGATGTAGTAATCGATGTAGTTGTCGATATCCATGCGTTTGACAATTTCCGGCCAGTCACGGTCACGTACCGCAGATCGCAGATCATTAAATGAGGCCGGCCTCTCGGGCGGTGTCACATTGTCCAGTGTGGAGTCGTCGGCGATGTCAAAGTAGTTTGCGTAGTTCGCATTATCGAGGCGCTCGTGAAGATTGTAGACGCCCCAGTAAATTCCATTGAGATAGAGGTGGCAGTAGTGACCGTGCCCGGCATCGGGATTACCCATTTCGATCAAAGTGTCGCGCATCCACTGGTCGCGAATCATCGTGGCACGATTGCGCTGGGCGTCGTTACTGTGAATCCACGAATTGTTGTACATCGCTCGCAGGTGGATACTGTTGAATCTGGTGACGGCCTCCTCTGCGTCGAAAAGTGGGTAGTCCACCTCGTCTGTTCCGTACTGTTCGCGAAAGCGCAGGCTCATCGAATGCTTGATCGAACTGTTAGGATTCCGTGAGGCGCCGCCCTGGATTTTCACTCCGCATTCGACGGAGAATCCAGCTTCCGTATTCACTCCATCCTGGCTGGTGTCGGGTCTGAAATACTCAGCCGCCCCTGCCTTCTCCAAGTCGGTGGTCGTTCGCGAGTAGATGCCAGCTGTTCCAAAGAGATCGTCGACCGGCATCGAAATGGACACTACCGGCAGGGCGCGCAGACCCTGTAAAAAGCGATCCCGATAGTCGTCCGACTGAGCGACATCGGGATCGACATCGTAGTCTGCATTGGGTTCGCTGCCCCAGCGCGTGGGGTAGCCATCTGGGGCTGTCTGCTGGGCAACTTTCGCTGGGAAAATATACGTTTGAGTGTCAATGTTAGTAGGGGTGAAGCCAGGTTTGAATGCCTGGGCTTTAAGGATGGTAGTGGTGTCAATCCTGATCGGGCCTGTGTAAATCTCGCCTGTCGTTTCAGCGGGGAGGGAGCTGTCGAGAGTGTAGCGAATTTCGGCACCTTCGGTATCGGTCGAGATTTCAACTGAGAACGGCTCTGTGAAAATGCCGCGTCGGACGCTGAACTGTGTGTCCTTCACCCAAACAAATTCTTCAGGATCATTGGCTGCGCCTGGGGTGGGCTTCTTGAGATGCCGCGGCAGGGTGTTCACCATGGCGTATGAGACGTCTGCAAATTGCTCAGGAAACGTTCCTCCAGATTCGGGGAACGCGGAAACGGTATTCAATAGTGGGTCTGTAAGGGCGAGGTAATCGCCGGACGAACTGAGCTGGAAATTGGTGTGAAGGTCCGTGCTGGGCCGGGTCAGGCCTTCGCCAGAAGCAAACACGATCAGGTACCCATCGGCCGGGATTTCGATTTCTGGAAAGCTCCATTTGAAAGGAATGCTGGGATCATCCGTGAGGTGCCATCCATCCAGGTTCACGGCCACCGGCCCTGCATTGTGGATTTCGATCCAATCTTCGAAAGATTCAGCGCCTGCGCCCGGAACTGCGGTGCCCAGATTTCGGGCCATGAATTCGGAAATGCAAAGTCCGCTCTCGCCCGCGCCTGCCGTAGTGATCATTGCGAATGCGATTATCCAAGGGGCGAAGAGGGGAGTTCTACCGGTGATTGGCGGGGGGGAGGTCATCAAGAGAGGTTATCGACTATGGCAGTCCGATACAATCCTCCTTGTGAAGCAATAATGAAGCTTTGGGAATCTGGCGAAATGATCCTTCGCGCTCAGTCGGAATCTTTCGCGGGCGATTCGGTTGTTTCCTTCCCGGTTGCGCTGTCGGCTGCGTCTGAAGATTGTTGAAAAACGGAAACAAACATCAGTCCCGCAGCAACACAGATGCATGCGTCGGCCACGTTGAACGACGGCCACATCATGAACTTCAAATCGAATTGAAGGAAATCTACGACATATCCGTGCACCAGGCGATCGGTCACGTTTCCAAGAATTCCGGCCACAATAAGACTGGCGGCCACCTTGCCTACCTTGGTAGGGAAGGCGTCCATTTTCTTCCAGAAGTAAAGGATCAGCACTAGAGCCGTGCCCGCAACACAGGCGAAGATCGGATTGGCGTACTCGCCGCTGTTGAACTTTCCGAACGCAATTCCCTTATTATGTACCCGAACAATCTCGAAGAAACCCTCGATGACTGTGATGCTGCGAAATCCTTCCGTTGGCAGAGGGAAATTAAGCACTATCAGCCACTTGGTGATCTGATCTGCAATGTAAAGAGGCAGGGAAAGCCCAAGGAGGTAGCGAATCATGGTTTAAACAAGCTTTGGAATGACGGGGGACGATGCGGCGATGGTGCCATTTTACATAGAGGGGGAAGGGGGCGACTGCATCCACATTTTCGCCAGACCGCTCTGCTTGAGTTGAGGATCGAAAATGTGAATCTTGTCGTAGATGAGTTGACGAATTGATAATGAGGAGGTTATGTGGTGGGTTTGCGGCGAGACTCAAGTCTGCTGAAAATGTGCGAAAAATCCGAACAATCCGGCCTTGCCAGAGAAGTTTCTTATGGTATCAGTGCTGCCTTCCCGGGATCGGGAAACTCGCTCTAGTGTGCCCTGTCGAAGTATCACATTGATACTCAAACCATTAAGGTTTTCAGAGGAATCCGTTAGAGATACACTGGAATTGCCAATTTACCTGCGCTTGTCGCCATGAAAGTTAGATCATCTGTTAAAAGAATCTGTGAAGCCTGCCGCGTTATTCGTCGGCATGGAATCGTTCGTGTCATCTGCAAGAACCCGCGCCACAAGCAACGTCAGGGCTGATTTTTATCCACTCTAAGAGAACTTTTTATGGCTAGACTGCTCAGCGTAGACATCCCCAACGATAAGCGTATCGACGCTTCTCTTCCATACATCTATGGAATTGGGCCAATCACCGCGAAGAAAATCCTCGATCAGGCGAACATCGATCCGTCGATTCGTGCAGGGGAATTAACTTCCGATCAGATGGCTGCTATTGCGGGAGTCATTCAGAGTGAGAAGATCATGATCGAGGGTGATCTTCGTCGTGAACTCCAGTTGAATATGAAGCGTTTGCAGTCCATCAACTGCTACCGCGGCATACGGCATCGCAAAGGGTTGCCTGTTCGCGGCCAGCGCACGTCCACCAATGCCCGCACCCGGAAGGGTGGCAAAAACACTGTTGGTGTTAGCGTCGTCCGCGGTAAGAAATAAGATCCCAGTCCATTAAGCTTTCCAATATGTCAGACGACACCGAGAACCCAACTCCAGCCGAAGAAACTGCGGCAGCACCTGCGCCAGAGGCTGCTCCTCCTGCTGCGGAAACGGCAGCGGCAGCGACAACAGCTGCTCCAGCCCCGGCTGCTGCTACAACAGATGCACCTCCTGCGAAGCCTGATCAAAAGCGTGACGTTTTCGCTGAGATTATGCCTGAAGAGGCTGAGGCACCCAAGATCCTCAAAGCCAAGGGCAGCAAGAATGTCCACACGGGGATCGTCCATGTGCAGTCGACTTTCAACAACACGATCGTATCCATCACTGACCTTACCGGAAACGTAATCGGCTGGTCGAGCGCTGGGAAAATGGGCTTCAAGGGCTCAAGAAAGAGCACCGCTTATGCCGCCCAGCTCGTTTCCCAAGACGCCTGTCGTCAAGCGATGGGACACGGTTTGAAGGAGGCGGAATTGCGGGTGAAAGGGCCCGGTTCTGGGAGAGAGTCTGCTGTTCGTGCTGTCCAGGCAATTGGAATTGAGGTAACCACAATTAAAGACGTTACTCCCATCCCACACAATGGCTGTCGGCCACCAAAGGCACGTCGAGTCTGATCCATTTCGAAAATTAATCTTAACTAACGTTTCCGCTCATGGCGAGATATCGAGGACCTAAAGACAAACTTAACCGCCGCTTCGGTGTGGCCCTTTTCGGGCCTTCGAAGTCGCTTGAGCGCCGTGCCTATGGCCCCGGCCAGCACGGGCCCCGCCGCGGGCGCCGCAAGCAGTCAGACTATGCTGTAGCGCTTGCAGAGAAGCAGAAGCTCAAGTTCCAGTACGGCGTCCTTGAGAAGCAGTTCCGCCGTTACTTCGCTGAAGCATCCCGTCGCCGTGGCATTACTGGTGAGATCCTTCTGCAGTTGCTGGAATCCCGTCTTGATAACGTCGTTTATCGTCTGGGCATGGCGAATACCCGCAGCGCTGCCCGCCAGTTTGTTGGCCACGGCCACGTTCTTGTCAATGGTACCCGCGTTGATATCCCAAGCTACGACGTCAAGCCAGGTGATGTGATCACCGTCCGGGAGAGCGCAAGATCACGTCAGGTTGCGATTCGTTTCCTTGATATTACCCAGGCAGCTCCAGTTCCAGATTGGGTTACGGTTGACCGTGACAATCTCACGGGAACCTTTGCCCGCATTCCCAGCCGTGAAGAAATCGCGCCGCTGGTTAACGAGCAGCTCATCGTTGAGCTTTACTCCAGGTAATCTGGAGTCTTCCATCGAGGGTTCTACTTTTACAAAAACGCCGTCCGGAATCCGGGCGGCGTTTTTTTGTGCTGTGCATCCCATTCTCAGTGTCGTAGTAGCGGGCTGGTTGACGCTCTCTTCGCCATGCTGTACGGTGTTGGCAAAGCTAAAAGCAGTTCACCTATGATCTCAAAATCCACTTGGAATCGCCGCCATTTCATCAAAAACGCAGGAGTGGGGACGCTTGCTGCGCTAGCGGCTGGATCGCCTGTCCGCCGGGCCAGTGCCAGCGAGGAGTCGACAGTGAGTGCTGGTGCGCCAGGTGCGACCGCCGATACCGTCATTCTGCTATGGATGGCGGGAGGCATGGCGCACACGGAAACATTCGATCCGAAGCGCTACACCCCCTATGAGACGGGGCTTGATCCCAACAGGGTACTTAGCACGTTTCCGTCGATTCCAACTTCGCTGGATGGTGTGCAATTGTCGGAAGGACTGGAGAATGTTGCGTCGGTGCTCAAGCATGGGACGCTCATCCGATCCTATAAGGCAGCAGATCTGGGCTTCATTTTGCATTCGCGGCATCAGTATCACTGGCACACCTGCTACCAGCCGCCGCAGACGGTTGCTGCGCCGCACATCGGCTCGTGGATTGCCAAAGAGCTGGGGCCCAAGAATCCCGTCATCCCGGCGTTCATCAACATCGGCCAGCGATTCACGCTGGGAGAAAAAGAGGAACTCAAGGCATTTCACACCGCAGGTTTTCTTGGGGCTGAGTATGGGCCATTCCTAATTCCAGACCCGACGAAGGGGCTGGAGAGTGTCCGCCCGCCGGAAGGAATGACGGCGGAGCGCTTTGAAAAGCGCAGAGCGATCTACGATGAAATCGTCAAGCGCAGTCCAGTTGGCGAATTTGGTTCCGGCTACCAGCAGGAGTCCCTGTCGCGTTCGATGGAGCAGGCCTATCGATTGCTAAACTCGCCCGAGGCCCAAGCGTTTGATCTGAGTCGTGAGCCGAAAGAAATCTACGACGCCTACAATACCGGGAAGTTTGGGCAAGGTTGTCTGTTGGCCCGCCGCTTGACTGAAGCGGGAGCCCGTTTCATTACGGTGTCCAGCGAGTATGTGCCGTTCCTTGGCTGGGACACGCATGAGAACGGGCATGAGCGGCTCATTGAGATGAAGAGGCAGATCGATGTTCCCATCGCACGCCTGGTGCTGGAGTTGAAGGAGCGTGGTCTGCTTGACCGAACAATGATCGTGCTGGCCAGCGAGTTCAGTCGTGACATGATGATGGAGGGGCGACCAGGAGCGAAAGTGAAAGATCAGGTGCATGTGCCTGATCGAATCAGCGAGCCCAAACACTACGGGATGCACAGGCACTTCACAGATGGCTGCTCGATGCTGATGTTCGGGGGGGGAGTCAAGCAAGGGCAGGTTTACGGGAAGACTGCGGACGAACGCCCGTGCCTGACGGTGGAAAAACCTGTCGACATCGCCGGAGTACATCAGACCATCTATCATGCCCTCGGAATTCCTGCTGATACGCACTACGATATTGAGCGACGCCCATTTTACACCACTCCCGACGGCAAGGGAAAGCCGGTTCTGGATTTGTTAGGATAGTGGAGGCGAAAGAATTGACTCGACGCGGCGCGATTGACCGGGAGAATGCCGCCTACCGATCCTATTGTTCCTACTGTGCCTGCAGCGAAGAAAAAAACTGCCCGTAAGAAAGCGGCGACGAAGAAGGCGGCAGCTCTAAAGAAGCTGCCGAACATCTTTTGTGTCTTCGGGACGGACGAGGGCAGAGTGAAGGAAGCTGCTGCGAAATTGACCCGGGAACTGACGCCGCCGGACGGCGACGAGTTTGGACTGGAAGTGGTGGAAGGCAACGCAGACAACTCCGAGCACGCTGCGAAAATCTGCGGCCTTACGGTGGAGGCGATTCAGACGCTGCCATTCTTTGGGGGAGACAAAGTGGTGTGGCTGAAAGGTGCCAACTTTTTTGCCGACAACGTAACCGGTCGTTCCGAGACAACGTCCAGTGCTGTCGAGCACCTGTTAGGTGTCTTGACTCAGGACACGCCGCCGTCGGTAAAGGTCGTGATCAGTGCAAGTGAGATCGACAAGAGGCGGACTTTCTTTACCACCATGAAAAAGGTGGCGACGATTCAGCTCCATGACCTTCCCGATATTTCCAGATCAGGCTGGGAATCGGGAGTGGAACAGATCGTCGCAGGGCGCGCTAGAGAACGCGGACTGCGATTCAGTGCCGAGGCGCTTGAGTTCTTTGTTCTGCTTGCCGGTCAGCACTCCCGGCAGATTGAGAATGAGCTGGAGAAGCTTGACATCTATCTCGGTGAGCGTCGGGACGTTACCACATTGGACGTTCGAACCATGGTGTCGCAGAGTCGCGCAGGAGTTGTGTTTGAGCTGGGGGATGCCATCGGGCGCAGGGATGTCATCCTGGCGCTGAAGCTGATCGATCAGCTTCTCCATCGCGGCGAGAGTGCCATCGGGATTCTACTCGCGGCCGTGGTGCCCAAGACGCGCAATCTCTTCTACGCAAAGCTCATCGAAGAGCAGTTCAAGTTGCGGGCTCACAGCTATGGCGACTATCAGGCCAAGCTAGACCGGCTGCCCCCGTCGGAAACTTCATGGATCGGCCGGACAAAGGAGGGGAAGATCAGCGCCTACCCATTGTTTCTCGCTTCCCGAGAAGTAAAGGGATTCACCTGCGATCAGTTGCGGAAGGGGATGGCGGCTTGCCTTGAAGCCAACACCCGGCTCGTGACAACTGCGCTCGACCACAAGACGGTGCTTTGCCAGCTTGTAATCCGCATCATCACAGGCGCTTGAAAATGGCGGCTGCACAGCTTGGCTACGCTTCATGAAAACGCTTGTCATCGCGCTCATTATTGGTGCTTGTGCCGGAGCCATTGCCGCGCTTGCTGGAGTCGGAGGCGGAATTCTGATGGTTCCGGCTTTCAAGTATTTCTTCGATCTGGATCATAAGCAGGCGATCGGCACCTCTTCTGCTGTCATTGTCGTCACTTCCCTTGCCGTCTCGTTCCAGTTCGCTCATGACAAACTCATTCACTGGCAGATTTTCGCCTTCACCGCGATCGGTTCAGCTGTGGTCGGTTTCTTCATTGCAGATCGCCTCAAGGCAATCAGCACCGTCGCCCTGACCCGAGGCTTCGCCATTCTCCTGATCCTCGTTGGCGTGAAGATGCTGTTCGAGAAACCGAAGGATTCCCGAGGGGGCAGTGTTAGAGTTGCCAGCCGCGCTAAGTCTGAAAGTGAAAAAGCGCAGTGATCAGAACGTAGTCCGAGCCTTAGCTCGATCTCATTCTAAGAGTGACACGCGGGGGGATTTCCTTGAATTCATAAGCGCGCCTTGTGGCATGTGCGATGTGTCTTCTTGACCATCGCAGGACGGCAACTGCCCCCCGCGAAAGTCAATAACACTCCAGTGTTCGGTTCTGGGATCGCCTGGTTGTTGAAGTTTTGTCATTACTGCCATTATCGCCATAGGCATACTACTTTGTCGCAGCCGATGAAAAGACGATTAGGGGGGCGTTTCTTAAAACCAAACATACAACACGTTTGGGGTCGGTCGTTGAAGTTTGGAGACTGCTGGCAACGTTTTTTTGCCGTTCGTTACATTCGTCGAAGCGCAGTAATCTCGGAGCAGCGCTTCGAGATGGCTTCTTCCCCGGGCAGAGGTCGGCGTTTGGAGAACTGGCGGGGTGCCGGGGCTAAGGCCGCGCCTTGGTGGCTGCCTTTCCAGCTTGAGGATCATTGCTGCCAATCAGGCCGCCCGGAATCAATCTCAAACGGGTTTGATTCACCGCTCCGTTAACACTAGCAGGCATTACTCGCCATTGATTTGTTTTGACAGGAAGCGGATCCTCGATGCGGCTGGGGTCGAACACCGCTTATCCAAGTTGCCATGGGGAAGCCAAATTCATTCTAAATTAAACTGACAAAACGCAATGAGTGTTGCCAGGATCGAGTCCTGGAGTCGCTTTTTCGTTGGAAAGAATTGGTAGCAGTGATAGTATCAACATCATGGAATCACAGCAAAGTTCAGGTCTTTCACCGATCGCCAAGGTCGGAATCGGGTGCGGCATCGTCGCAGTTCTGGGAATCATCATCTTCGCCGCTCTGGCATTTTTTGGAGTTCGCAAAGCAGCATCGATGGCTGAGGATTTCGCGAACAATCCTGCGGCTGCTGCCGAATTGATCGTTAAGATGAACCCGAAGTTGGACCATGTTTCCACCGATGCGGACGCCGGGACGATGACCATCCGCAACAAAGAAACCGGTGAACTGGTGACCCTGAACTTTGACGATATCAAGCAAGGCAAGTTCTCTGTGCAAGGTGCCAACGGAGAAGACGTGATCAGTATTGATTCTGACACTGCGAATAATGGCATCACGATCAACTCTGGAGAAAACGGCGAAATTAAGATAGGTGGTGCAGCAGACCTTTCGGACGTGCCGAGCTGGGTGCCGGTCTATCCAGATACGCTCAAAAGCACCACCGCAATGGCCCGCAAAACTCCTGAAGGCAAGGCGACAGGAATGATTGCCTTCGATGTCGCCGATGATATCAGCAAGATCATCGAGTTCTACCGCACGGCACTAAAGGATCAGGGCTATGACGTTAAGGAGAACACGGTCAACACCAACGGGGCCATGTCCCAGGCAGTTCTCTCTGCCACGCACGCAACCGATGGTCACAAGCTGAACATCCTGGTGGGTCAAGCAAACAACAAGCGTTCGCTGATGATCAACTACGAGGAGCAGTGATGCCCGGACGCACTCGAAGGCGGGGTGTCGGGCATTCAAGGCATGACAGCCCGGACGCGATAGCCAGTGAAGGAACCTGCTCCGGGTTGCTGTGGAATCGAAGCTGAAGTTGAGCTGATCGCTTCGAATCCTGCCACGGTAGTCCAATCTTCCAGATTTGCCGATCCCTCGATCGCGTAGACACCGCCAGGCACCGGTGTCCAAGTCAAGCGTACTTCTGTGGCTGAGACTGCGAATTCGGTAATGGAAAAGCGAGCTCCGGAAGATGCAGAACCTTCGGGATCCTGAAACTTGAAGGTGAGTGTGTAGTAGTTCCGAGATTCGCTGTTGAAAAGCTGATCATCAATGGTGAAAGGATCCGAGCTATCGCTGGCGAGTACCACGTTTCCAGAACTATCGAGCGCGATGTGCCAAGACCCGCTGTATGAGTCGACACCGCCGTAGGCCTCCAGCCAGCGAGCCTTTCCGTCGGGTGCGATTTTCGCTACCATCACCGTGTTCTTTCCGGCCACCTCCAGTCCGCCAAACTCAACTCTATCTCTTGTCGATCCTCCAGCAATAAACGCATTCCCGGATGGATCTACGCACACTCGAAAATTGAACACCTGCCCTTTCGTCGGAGCGGAGGCCCAGAGAGCGTTCCCATCTGGGGTGAACTTGGCAATGAAGCTTCCATCTGTATTGACGCTGACGCCATTGCCAAAGTCGACGAGTCTCGAACAGTTTCCGGTGACAAAAATGTTCCCGGCACGGTCGAGCGCAATACTCAAACCTGTGTCGGAAAAACTGCCTCCGAACTGCTTGGCCCACAGCCACTGACCAGTGGAATCAATTTTTGCTAAAAGGATCTGACCGCTCGGCACAGACGGACGCGGTGGACTGGCGGGAAGGACGATTCCGCCCAGTTCGCCCCTGCCAGTAATCGAGCCAGTCACGTAGGCATCCCCATCGCCGTCGATAGCCAGATCGACATTGAAGTATTTTGCCTCAAAATCGTTCGTCCCTGACGTGGACGTCGTGCGGGTTCCCCATTCGGCTTCACCGGTAGCAGAATCGAGTTTCAGTACGATCAGGTCATCTCCGGCACCAATGCGAGGCAATTCAATGTTGGCACCATAAGCAAAGAGAGAATTCTGGCTACGGAACGCTGCGAAGACGACACTGCGGCTCGAATCGACGGCAATGGCCAACGGGTTGTCTTTGAATCCCCGAGTTTCGTGGAACCAGATCGCGTTTCCACTCGCTCCATCGAGCTTGGCGACGAACCCGCGGTCGAACGTCGCGCTCTGGGGCGACGTCGACGACAGCTGGAATTCGGTCGCACCTATTTTGAGCGTTGTCCCTCTCACGTATCCCATGACGTAGACGTCGTTATTGGAATCGCTGGCCAAGTCTGAGATCGAGACCGAGTCATTGCTGAAAACAGTTCCATTGCTGAATCCCGTTGCCCACTGATACGCGCCTCCTTTGTCTAGCTTTGCGACGTAGTCGTTCGGTCGATCCTCCAGTTTAAATTGCCCAAACTCAGTGTTCGTGCTGCAACTTCCTCCTATGAACACCGAGCTATCGTTTGCGGTTTCCAGTGCCGAAACGCGATCGTTTGAATCCTCTGATCCGCCGCCAGTCGCCCAGAGCAACTCTACTGCGAAGAGCTGCCCAGTGTTCAGTGTACAGACGGTCGAAATGGTTGAAAGCAGTGTTGCAATGGAACGAGCGGTGATGGTCGTAAAGTGTTTCATGTGTAACCTTTCATACCCTAAATGCTGAAAAAGTGATGGCGCGCCCGGAGATTTCTGGAGCCAAGAAAGGAATTCCACCTTTACAGGGTCGGTGGGCGGTTCTTACGTGCCTGGAGGCAAGGCTTCCACCCAGAAACACCATACGCATCCGCCCACATTATGTCCCAATCTCGTGAGTTTTCCCGTCGCCATTTAGGATCATCGCCGGAGCAGACGGCGGAAATGGTGCGCGCCATCGGCTATGAGAGCGCTGACGACCTGATCGCCGCCACGGTTCCCGCCGCGATTCGGCTGCCGCGTCCGCTTGATCTCCCTGAGGCGCGATCGGAAGTGGAAGCGTTGAGTGACCTGAAGGCCACTCTGGGGCGCAACCACTTGCGCAAGTCGTTGATCGGTCAGGGCTACAGCAATTGCATCACGCCGCCGGTGATTCAGCGGAACATTCTCGAAAATCCGGGCTGGTACACGGCCTACACGCCATACCAGGCGGAAATCGCGCAGGGTCGGCTTGAGGCATTGCTCAACTTCCAGACGATGATCTGCGACCTCACCGGGCTGGACGTAGCGAACGCTTCGCTACTCGACGAGGGCACGGCAGCAGCGGAAGCGATGGCCATCGCCATAGCGAGCAACCGCAAGGCGAAGACGATCTTCGTGTCCGAGCGCTGTCTGCCGCAGACGATCAAAGTGGTGGAGACGCGGGCAGAGCCGCTGGGAATCGAGGTGGTCGTGGGCGATCACCAAACCATCGATCTGTCGCAACTGGAAGGCTTGTTCGCGGTGCTGGTGCAGTATCCGGCAGTGGATGGCGATATTTTTGACTACACTGAATTTATCGCAGCGGCGCAGGAACTGGGCGCGCTGGCCATTGTCGCTGCCGACATCCTGAGTCTGGTTTTGCTGAAAGCTCCAGCAGAGTTCGGTGCTGATGTGGTGGTTGGCAACAGTCAGCGTTTTGGTGTTCCGTTAGGATTTGGCGGGCCGCATGCTGCATTCATTGCAGTGAAGGACGAGTCGAAGCGCAAGCTTCCCGGTCGCATCGTCGGCGTATCGCGTGACGTGCATGGGAATCCGGCGTATCGCCTGTCGCTGCAGACGCGCGAGCAACACATCCGCCGGGACAAGGCGACCAGCAACATCTGCACCGCGCAGGTGCTGCTGGCGGTGATCGCTTCCATGTATGCTGTCTACCATGGCCCTGAGGGGCTGCGCTCGATCGCCAAGCGTGTCCATGGTCTGGCTGCGCACCTTGCGGCTCAACTTTGCAGTGCGGGGATCAAGGTGGAGACGGGTACGTTCTTTGACACGATCACGATCGCGACCGGGGATCAGACAGCTGCCATTTTGAGCGCAGCGCGCGCCGCCGGGTTCAACTTTGGACAGCCCGATGCGGATCACGTCCGTATCGCGCTCGATGAAACTACTACGACTGCAGACATCGCGGCATTGCTTAAGGTTTTCGGTACGGATGGAGAAGCTGTCGGTGAAACTTTTGCTCTGCCATCTGGGGCCCTGAGAAACGACGAGATCCTCGCGCACACCGCGTTTGTCTCTTATCATTCGGAGACCGAGATGCTGCGCTACTTGCACCGCCTGGAGCTTCGCGATCTTGCATTAAATGAGTCGATGATTCCGCTTGGTTCCTGCACCATGAAGCTGAACGCGACCTCTGAGATGCTGCCACTCAGCTGGCCGGAAACGAATGCATTGCATCCCTTTGTCCCAGCGGATCAGGCCGAAGGTTACGCGGCCATGTGCACCGAGCTGGAGCAGTGGCTTGCTGAGATCACGGGATTCGCTGCGGTTTCGCTGCAGCCTAATGCGGGGTCGCAGGGCGAATACGCCGGGTTGCTCGCCATACGCCATTACCATCTGAGCCGCGGCGATAACGGTCGCAACATTTGCCTCATTCCCACATCCGCACATGGTACGAATCCCGCCAGTGCTGTGATGGCCGGCATGAAAGTGGTGCCGGTAAAGTGCGATGACCACGGCAACATCGACGTCGATGATTTGCGCAGCAAAGCCGACAAGCACAGTGCCGAACTCGCTGCGCTGATGGTGACGTATCCGTCGACACACGGCGTGTTCGAAGAGGGTATCCGCGACATTTGTGAGGTGATCCACAGCCACGGCGGCCAGGTCTACATGGACGGCGCGAACATGAACGCGCAGGTCGGCCTGTGCAGTCCGGGCACCATTGGCGCAGACGTTTGTCACCTGAATCTGCACAAGACGTTCTGCATTCCTCACGGCGGTGGGGGCCCGGGCGTGGGGCCCATTGGTGTAGCTGCGCACCTGGTGCCATTCCTGCCCGGCGATCCGCTCAGGAATAACTCTAACACTGGTCCCGTTTGTTCAGCGAACTACGGCAGCGCCAGTATCCTCACCATTTCCTGGATGTACATCGCCATGATGGGCGAGCAGGGGCTGGCTGATGCCACGAAGCTGGCGATCATCAATGCCAACTACATCGCCACCCGCCTGCAGGACTTTTTCCCCGTGCTCTACCGCGGCAAGAACGGACTGGTCGCCCACGAGTGCATCATCGACCTGCGGCATCTCAAGGAAGAGGCCGGCATCGCTGTTGAAGATGTCGCCAAGCGCCTGATCGACTACGGTTACCACGCGCCCACCATGTCCTGGCCAGTTGCTGGTACGCTCATGATTGAACCGACCGAGAGCGAATCGAAGGTAGAGCTTGACCGCTTCTGCGATGCCATGATCGCTATCCACGGAGAAATCCGTGCGGTGAAAAACGGCGAAGCCGATGCGCAGCAGAACGTGCTCAAGAACGCGCCGCACACCGCCCAGTTCCTGCTTTCTGATGCGTGGGACATGCCCTATTCCCGCGAGTGTGCAGCCTATCCATCCGACTGGCCCCGCCATCACAAGTTCTGGCCCGCTGTCGGTCGCATTGACAATGTCTATGGCGACAAGAATCTCATCTGCACCTGCGCTCCTCTGGAGGACTATGAGGAAGACAAGGCAGCGGTCACTGTCGGCGAATAGTGGCAGTCGCGTCCGTCCGATTTCAAGACACGATCGCGTAGCGGGCTGCGATTTGAAAATAGGAAAGCATTGATTCGACCTCAATCCACTCGTCCGGGCCGTGCAGGTTGCCGACGCGCGGGCGGGAGAGGATGACGGGGATGCCACGGGCGGCGAAGAAGCGTCCATCGCTGCCGCCACAGGCGCGCACGAGCCGAGGCTCGGCACCGGTGATGCTACGTGTGATGTCGATCCAGCGTGGATCGGGCGCAAGGTGTGAGGGCTCTGCTCCGACGATGCACTCGACCGCGACACCGGGTCCGGCTAGACGTTGGATGGCGCTCATGATACTGGTCAGTGTCTCGGGCGGAATGAATCTGACATCCAGCACGGCCTCGGCGCGGTCGGGAATACGGTTCGGGCTATCGTTGAATGCATCCATCATCGTCACTTCGCAGGTCGAGTGCCAGTGGGTGTCAAGGTCATCAGGATCGACCAACGGCGGACGGAGACGATCGAAGTGGTCGAGCACCCGCGCGATGGCAGCGGCTAGATGCCGCAACGCGTTGGCACCAAGCCACGGTCTGGCAGCATGCGCGGACGTGCCCACGCAGCTCAACCGGAGGTGGGCGATGCCCTTTTCCTCCAACGTGATGTCGGTGATGGATCCGCCGTCCGGGATCACCGCCACATCGCAGGAAACGCCTGCTTCCTCGACAAGAAAACGCACGCCATTTTCACCGCCGCGTTCTTCGTCGGAGGTGACGGCAAGCCCGACGGGTAGTTCTGGATGGTGCTTCCAGAGGTGCCGCATCAATTCGATCAAAATGGCAAGCTGGCCTTTCATGTCGCCCGCACCGGGGCCGACAATACGGCCATCGCTCACTATAGAGCGGTAGGCTTCAGGGGTTGGGTGCTCGACCACATCCAGATGCGCGCAAAAAAGCACTTTCGGCTGACCGCATCCACGGGGCAATGCCAGCAATGATTCGTAGCCATTCTTTTCCAGCATGCGCAGGCAGATGCCGGGCACTTGCTCAAGGTGATTGCGCACCAGCTGGAAACAGCGCTTGCGCTCGTCTGGGCGGGCATCGGTGCTCTCCACCAGAACGAGGTCGCGCGTGAGCTGAATCAGGCGTTCGCGCAGGCGGACTTCATCGATCGGGAGGTTTGTCATAGATAGATATTTACATTACAAAGGCACCATTGCTCAGTCCCTGTCTGGAAGGCATGGCAGATCGAGTTCAGCCAGTTTAAGGAGCGTGTGACTTCCCGCCGTGGAATGTGCGATGCAGAGGAACTGTCCCTTGTGCACGCGTCCATCGGGCCCCTTGTTGAAATTCACAGGCAGTACGCCAGCCTCACTCCGGCCAGGCACGAAGAGGTCGCCGGATGAGGCTAATATGTCCAGCATCTCGGCACCTGCGAGCGGTTCGGAGAATCGCAAATTGCGCAGGAGCCACGCGCCTTCGGGCATAAAGTGGCAGGCGAGCAGGGATGGATACGTTGCCCCGGTGACGCGCGCATTCACTTCGCATACGTAAACGTCAAAGCCACCGTCCTGCTTCTCTGCTAGCAGAAAATCCGCACTCGCAGTGCCGCGGTAGCCCTGTTCTCGGAGCCATTGCGCTGCCACTCCCGCCTGGCGCAGCAACTCCGCCCGCCACTCCGGGCGATCGAACAGATACGGAGGTGGCGATTCGTTGCCCTCGTGAATGCTCGCCTGGCTGAGGATTTGTTCGGTGATGTCGTAAAGCACCACGGCCTCGTCGGTGACGAAAATCTGCACACTCGGGCTGCGCAGCATGGTGATGCCGAACTGACCTGGCCCCAGCCATCCCTGCACCAGGCAGGGCCCGTCATGGAAAAAATGATTCGGCACCGAGTCGGCGAGTCGGTCGCAATCCGCGAGCGACGGCACTTTGATCAAGCCAATGCCTGACGCGCCCACCGGTGCTTTTACGACTCCGGCGGCGAATCCCCGGCGAGCGATCTCTGCCAGTGCCGGCTTCACTTCCGCGACGGAATGCGCCAGCACCGTGGCTGGCGTTGGCAGGCCTTGCGAAACCAGATGCTCGTGCAGTCGCCACTTGTTGTTGCCATTGCGGCTCCCTGCTTGCGTCGAAACCTGACGCTTTCCCGCCGATCCCGCGAGTCGTTCGATAATGTTGTCCGTCACATAGCCATCGATCCATGCGGCGGTGTGTTTGCGCAGCGTTTCCTCGAAGTGCGGTGAAGCATTTCCGCCAGAGCGTGAGGAGACTGACGCGAGTCCAAGATACTCGCGGTGCGGCAGAATTGAAATCTCCGGAAGGGTAAGTCCGGCGGTCTCGGTAAAGTATCTGCACAACGCTGCGTCGGGTTCGCTCTCCAGCACCAGCAGGTTCTCACCTTTTCCCGGGAACAGGAGATCGACAATCGGAACCAGCCGCCCGCCGTAAGAGTCCAGTTCGCCGACTTCATCGATCAGCATTCGTGTCTGCTTTTCGTTGTCGAAGAACAGCCCTAGCAGATTCGCGATGAAGATCCCGTCACGTTCCGGAAATTGCGGTAAGGAACCAACGGCGTGGACGGTCGGGACAGCACCACCGGTAACTTCAGTGTTCCCAGATTCAGTGTGCGGTTGTCCAGAGTTGTCCATTGCAGTCGTCAGTCATTTCCATTCACGTCGAGCATGTGGTGACCAGATCCAAATTGCAAGGCTGCCAGTTCCCTGTCACTCGGAATAGCCGATAGAAAGTCTAAGGAAGGCTGGTGCATCTGGTGAAGTCAGTGGACGCAGGGTGACAATGGTGAGTTCGCTGTTATTTGGGTGTGGGGTAGTCGATACTTCCTCGAGCACGGCTGGGCCGGACTGCCAGGTCGGTGAGGCGAGGGAAGTGGAAATTTGCGGTGTGATAGTGATGTTGTCAGGAAGATCAATGCGACGGGTGTAGGCAAAGGTGTTGGGCGTAATAGAGGGGGCTGTGGTGCTCGGGTCTGGCGAGCCAGCACTACCACCAAGGGCAAACTCCAGCAGGTTCGGAATGGAGTCTTTGTCAGGATCAGCCAGAAGGCCGATGATATTCTCGTTGCCATTGGCATCGGGAAATTCAGTCTCGATCCAAGTCGCGTAATCGGAGCCGATGGAGAAAATGGGGTGACTGTAGGGGGCGCCTGTACCATCGTCGAAGGTCGCCGCAATAAGGATGGCATCGTGCTGGCCGTGATCTCGATCGACGACATCCAATGTGGCCGCTGTTTTTCCATCGAAGGGGGATCGGGTGTCTGCAATCGTGGTGACTCCTCGTGGGGAGGTTTGGTAGATACCCCAAATCTGGTCGAAATCTGCGTTCTGGGAGACGGCGGCGAAGACGACATGTCCAGCCCTTGGAAATGTGCCAAGGAAATTGTGGTAGGCGTAACCGATGGCACCCGGAGTCGGACTGCCGCGCTGGTAGAGCACCCTCAAAGGGGCGGCAGAGTTGGCCTGGAGAACGAGTGCCTGGGAATTGGTACCGTTGAGGGTTCCGTTGGTGGCAGCGGCACCGCCGTCGAACGGGCCGAGTTCGATGAAAGCTGGCGTGTTGTACCGATATTCCGCGGTATCGAGGCTGTTCTCGGAGAGAGTCAACAGAGGTCGTGCTGTCAGGACGGTGCCGTATTCGAGTGTCCAGAGGCCAGATGCGGAGCTGGGGAGGGCGTTGAGGCGGGAGACGATGCGGTGGCCGTTGAAGGAAAAGTCTGGAAAAATGTGAGCGATCGTTTGATCCTGTGTGCCGGGAAGTGTGTCGCCTGGAGCGAGGATTTTGGTCACACGCGTGTTCGAAAGTTGATACAATTCATAGGGGGAAGTCGCAGAGGTACGCGCCTGAAACACAGTGGTGTCGTCAGCCAGCACTCCGGGCGTGATATATCCAAGTTGAGGGCGTGGTGCGACTTCAACTTTGAGCCCGGTAGTCGGACCCCAGCGATAGAGAGCGTAGCTGTCGAATGCGAAGTCGCCGGGGCCGTAGCTGGCGTAAAACAAGACGTTGGGTTCGTCGACTGTGGGGACGGGACTTCCGTCGATCGAGACGGTATTGCGATCTGTGACGTCGTTGAAATTCAGTTTCTCGCCAGGGATGCCTGGAACTGGAGTGTCATCGTCAGCGATCCGGGTTAGCGATGTGCCGTCCCAGTAGAGTAGCGTATAGGACGGGACTGATGCTCCAAACTGTTCGTGGCTGGCGAGGAAGGCGACCTGGCCGTTGTCAATGTGGGCGTGGCGCGGGAAACCATCAGCGCTGAGTGCGGAATTGTCAGGGATCGAGTCGCCCGTTTGGATAATGCGGGTGAGCTGGGCCACCGAGTATGTGGGGATGAGCGCTATCGATAGTAGAAGGGGTAGGACGATCGTCTTCTTCATGGTGGCAGTGTGCTACCAAATCCGTGAGGTGTCTCCTACAAACCGGCTTCAAAATCCGCGCCGGTGCCAGCGAAATTAGAACCCGGCTTGCGGGATTGATTTTTTCACAGCTTGTTCGGATCAATTTTGCGGTGTCTTCCGTTGAAGGTCGCAGAGATTTGCTTCAAGAAGCTCTCGCCCAGATCTTTAATGGACAGGGTGTTGATGACCAGTTTCCGTCCAATGTAGAGGCGCTCGTAGTTCGTCTCGACAAGTTTGATGAGTTCTCCCTGAGGGATTGTGCCGTTGGCGTCGCGGGTGTTGGGCTCGCCGTCTGAGAGGACGAAGATGGTGGAGGGAAGGCGTTCCATTGCCGCGACGATTCCCAGCTCGATGCGTGAGCCGCCACTGGTACCTTCCAGTCCCTTGACCTGATCTGGGTAGATCGCGAAAAACTGCGATCCCCACGGGTCCTCTGAGCCGTCTGCGGCTCCGGCGAATGCCTGCGTGCGCGTGCGGTAGAGCTTTTCTGGGTCGAAATAGGGCTCCATGAACTTGATGGCTTCCCTGATGTTTTCTCTGGTGGCAGGGACGCTCTCTTTGCGAAAGGCATCGGCATCGTCGGCGTAACAGATGATGTTAAAGCTGGTGCGCGTGCCGAAGCTGCTGATGGTTTTGCTGATCTCCTTTCGAATCGCGGCGATGCCGTTGGTGCCACAGTTGCGCGGCATGCTTGAGGAGACGTCGATTACCAGGATGATATTCTTGCCCCCTCCCTGTAAACCCATGAACGAAGTGGCACCGAAGCCGTTGCCCAGTCCGCTCAGGCCAAGCCCCTCGGCGGTGCCCAGTCCAGTGCCAAAGTCCACGGGATCTTCAACTGCCTGCTCGATTTCTGGAGCGCTGATCGGTGCCACGACGCTGCTGGCAACAATTGGATTCGAGGTGGTGGAGCTGGGCCTTGCCGGGCGCTCGGAGACGCGTGTGTGCATCTCCTGTTGCTTTATCTGCTCCTGCGGATCGTAGCCCTCGGTAACCACTACTAGCGGTGGTTGCCGGTCTTTCATCGCGCCGATGGCGATGTACATGAATGCCCCAATGAGAACGGCATGAACCAACAGAGCGGCAGTCATTCCCAACATGGCTGTGGTGCGCTGTTGTCTGAATGCTTCGCGCCGCTGCTCCACGAAAGGATCGGAACTGGCGCGCTGCCTTGGGACGATCACGGACGGGAGGATGTTCTTCTCTTGGGACATGATTGAGTAGGGTCGACAGCCAGCTGGTAAGATAGGCAACGATTCAACCTGATGGATTGATAGCACAAATGCACCAGTACGCGCCAGTTTTGAGTCGATGCAATAATCATAATCGATGACTGTAATAAATTAACAGTGAATGAATTATGGATATATTTTCTATCGATAATTTGGAAAAGTGCGCATGAACCATGCATTCTGGAAACGATGCCAGTTACGAGCGGGAGGACGTACCGAAATCCTTGTGCTAATGAGGCAGAATGGGTTAAAGCTCCTGATAGTGAAGAAAGTGAACCCCAAAACGTTATTGCTGCTGGCTCTGCTGGTGGTGCTGGGCACGCTGCCGTTTGCGAAAGTGGGCAGCTTCGACTTCGTGGCCTACATGGATCGTGTGGCTATCGAAGACTGGGAGGCCAAGCGCTTTCGCTACATAAATGATCACGTTCAGGAAGGTATGACAAAGGAGAACGCTGCCTGGGCGTTCAGCACGCTGCAGTTCAGTCCTGAGCCTCTGCTGGGAGATCGCTGGCGGCAGATTTCCTGGCATCCGTTGGCCTGGCTTTCGTTGCTGGCGGATTCGACGTTCTGGAAAATGGATCCCGGCGGGTTTCATCTTACCAATCTGGGGCTGCATTTGATGAGCACAGTGCTGTGCTATCTTGTCGCAATGCGCCTTACTCGGAGTAAATTCGTAGCGTTCTGCACTGCCGCTCTGTTTTGCGTCCATCCACTGCAAAGTAACGTGGTTGGCTGGGTGTCGGCGCGCCCGGCGTTACTGGGAGGCTTCTTTTTCTTTCTCAGTATGCTGATGTATCTGCGCTTCGGGGATATCCAGCGTGGCCAGCCGGGGCGAAAACTCTATTTCTTTCTGTCGGCGGTAGCCTGCCTGTGTGCGGTTCTCTCGAAGACGTCCAACTTGATCCTGCCTTTTCTGTTTGCTCTCACTGACTGGCGTTTCCACCGTAAGGGATTTGACAAAGACAAGGTTTTCAAAGTTGGCGAACTCTTAAGGAAGCAGCTCGCCGACAAATGGGTCTATCTGACTATGTCCGCAGCGATTTTAGTTATAGCGTCGCCCTTCCGGTTCATGCGGCGACAGCCGATGTCGGACGAATTTAATTTCGGCAACTTCTTCACCGGAGTATTTTCCCACTTTGGCAGCTATCTCGAACACATTGTCTACCCGGTCAACGTGCTGCCGCTCTACTTTCCTTTTCCAGGGGCCAAAGTTGGTTACGCTCACTTTGCCATAGGGATTATCTGTTTTCTCGGTATTAGCGGCACTGTCTGGGCAATGAGGCGGACTAAGCCACAGCTGATCTTCGGCTGGGTGTGGTTCATTATCTGTCTGTTGCCTGTTGCGGGAATTGCCCACGTCCGATTCAGCTTCACCATAGACTACGAGTTGTATGCCGCACTGTTCGGATTGTTTTTCTGTGTTGCTTCTGTGGCATTCCGGTGGGGAGCGAGTTCGGCGGCGAAGACCTGGGGAGTGTTCGGTGTATTCGTCATCCTGATTGCGGCCTGTGGAGTGGGTTCGTATATGAAAGTGGGAGGGTGGAAGGACAGCGCCTCCCAGATTGCGCTCATCCGGAAGCACAATGCTACCAGTGCTGAATTTTATGAGCAGTTTCTAGTGCCTGCTCAGGGGGCAGTCGGAAATCTTGCCGAGGTAAAGGAGCACGAGGCATTGCTGAAGAAGGCCTCTGCTCTCAAGAATTCCGGCGACACTGAAGGGGCTATTGCGGCATTCCTGACATTGCGCGAACAGGATCCGAAAGACCCGAGGCTGGCACACGCGCTGGGGCAGCTGTACGAGGAGAGCGATCCTGAAAAGGCGGGCAAGTACTTCACCATCGCGTGCGATGTGACAGACAATAACGATGCTGCTTACCTTCATGATGCGGCATTGTTTTTCCTCAACCAGCGCAATGCTGAGAAGGCGAAGGAGTTTTACCAGCTGGCCAACGGTGCCTCTAACAAGACACCCGAGATGCAGAAGCTGCTCGAACGCCTGGAGCGCGAGATCATGAACCTTCTGCAATAAAGTCCGATGGCAAAACCAAAGCGGAAACGCCAGCAGGCGAAGCCGGTAGTCGGTCGCAGGAGGAGTTGTCTGCGCACGATCGGGCAGACGTTACTGATCATGGTGGCGCTTGCCGGGGCGGCATTGTTTTTATTCACTCAACATAGGATGAAGGGCCCATACCGGGAATACGAAATCGACAAGGCTTTCGTATCCGCGCCTGTGGCCTCCACTGCGGAGCCGCTGATGGTGGGGGTTGCCAAACGCGATATCACGCCTGACTTGGCGGACTACGATGCCTGGCAGGACAACGATGGTAATACCAGGTTCGAGATCGACAAAGGTGACACCTGGGAGGATCGCAATGGCAATGGTGACTTCGATTTAGTCTGGATTGCCGGGTTTAGCAGCAACCGACCGGCACTCGGTGTGAACGATCCCCTGTGGAGCCGGGCAATTGCTTTCCGACATCAGAAGTCGACCATCGTTCTGGTGACGATCGACTGCATCGGTCTCACGCACGAACGCATCATTCGCATGCGCAAGGCGCTACTGACTAAGGCTCCGGAAATCGATCACGTTGTGTTTTCCGCCACGCACACCCATGACGGCCCGGATACCATGGGGATCTGGAGTTACCGGCCGCTGATGTCCAAGTTCGATGAGGTCTATCTCGATCTAGTTCTCGATCGAACAGAGGAAGCTGTGGTCGAAGCTGTCGCGAACCTGCAACCGAGCGCTGCCTCCTGCATGACGGCCGATCTCGCGCCCGAGGGATTCGTCCACGATTCACGAATGCCGGAAGTGTTCGATCGCAACTTGTGCATCGCCCGCTTTAATAAACTCGATTCCGACCAAACCATCGCCACACTCGTTTCCTGGGGAAATCATCCGGAAGGATTCGGTTCCAGAAACTCGCTGATCAGTTCCGACTTTGCGCACTACTGGCGCGAAGGCGTTGAGGCTGCTGCGGGTGGGATGTGCCTGTATTTTCAGGGACCCGTCGGTGGATTGATGACTCCGCTGCATCTGGAAGTTCCCGTCGCTGGAACCGAACAGAAGATCAGGGAGGATGGCGTCGAAAAGGTAAAGAATCTTGGTCAAAATCTCGCGACTCGCACGGTGGAGCTGCTGGCTAGTCCCGAACTCAAACCGATGGCGGATCACCGGATCGCTGCCGTGGCCAAAACGATCTTCGTATCGATCGACGGGCCATACAAATACCCGGTGATGTTCGGATTGATCCATCCCGGCTGGTATGGCGGAAAGGCAAAGTCCGAGGTGAGTGCGCTGCGAATTGGTGATTTGGAAATTCTAACCTGTCCGGGCGAAATCTACCCGGAGATCGTCGACGGCGGCATCGAATCGCCGGAAGGTGCCGATTTTCCTGGCGATCCCGTTGAGATTCCGCCACTGCGTCCAGAGATGGGCGGCCGTGTGAAAATGGTTTTCAATCTGGCAAACGATGAACTCGGCTACCTCATTCCCCGTACGCAGTGGGATGAAAAGCGTCCCTACACTTATGGCGATGAGAATGGCCCCTACGGAGAAGAAAATTCCGGCGGGCCAAACATTGCGGCAGAGGTTCACCGGGCGTCGATTGGTGTGATCGGTGAACTGGCGGAACTCATGGAGTAGGTGAAGTGGCCGAAGTGGCTGCGGCAGGCGTCTTTTTCACTGGATTTTCGGCCGCTTCGGCGATTGTGTGGAGGCATCGTGAATCGTCCCCCTGCTACTACCGTCCTTTTTACGCTGTTGTCGTTTTTGCTAGTGTGTGCTGGCGCGCAGTCTTCGCCAGGGCAGGGGCTGGAGACGGCACAACGGGAACGACTGGCAGCGGCAATGCCGAATCTGCTGGCCAAGCTGGAGCAGCGCGCGCCGATTCACGTGCTGGTTCTTGGCGACAGTGTTTCAAATTTCTACCTTCCAGGAGGAGCGGAGGACAGTGAGTTATTTTTGAAGGCCTATCACAGTGAGTTTTTACGTCGCCTGGCAGATCGTTTTTACTACACGGGTGGAGTGCGGAACATCAAGCCGCGCAAAGGCAACCCCGAGAATCTGTTCCCCAGCGTTGGGCCGGAAATAACCGTTCATAATCTTGCGCGCAATGGTGCAGTCATCCTGCAGGCGCTGCAGTGGCTCACGACCGATGGCTTCGACAATCCGCCGGATCTCGCGATCATTAATTTTGGGATCAACGATGCCACTTTCAATTTGGGAACCGTGCGGTACTCACAGATTCTCAACCGCTGTGTGCAGCTATGTAAGGGAGCGGGAGCCGAGGTGCTGGTGTTAGGGTGCAACGCGGTGTCCAGCAGCGATCCACGCTGGACTATCGGTGCCACCCGGCCTTACGCCATGGCAGCCAAACGAGTGGCTGAAGCAAACGGGAGCATGTTCCTGGATCTGGGCGATGCCTCTGTGCGTGGTCCCGGGCAGAAAGCGCCGAAACGGGATGGCGCGTTTTCTTCTGCAGTGCGCACGCTTGAGACGAAGCTGTTCACGCACAATCCGCCGGATCCTGATAAAATCCATCCCACCGCCCGGGGCCATCGGCTCCTTGGCCGGGCGATGGCGGATGAGTTTCTCAATGGTGTTCCCGAGCGCGGCTACGACATGAGCGCCATCTTCCAGTACCCCGAGAAAAATGAAACTCAGGCGAACCTCTCGCTAAGACTGGCGAACCGTTCGGACAAAGAGCGCAGCGGTGTGCTATGCCCACTCACTCTAGGTAAGAGCTGGCGACCGGCCGAGCAGGATCTGGCGTTCACGCTTGCACCGGGAGCAACATTGGACATTAAGGTGCCATACAATGCAGTGGTAGATGATCCACTAGACGGGCGCATTAGCGTTTTTCATGGAATCATCACCACTTCTTTCATCGTCGTCGATCAGGTTGAGCAGCGGCTTTACGATGTGGAATCCGTTTGTTATCCTGTAAGTGTAGACTGGCCGGTGCGCGGGATGATCGAAGTGCGCGATCAGTTTTCGTTCACCAGCACGGTAAGAAATAACACCCGCGCAAACATTTCAGGACGTTATCGCGCTGAGTGGCACGGGCAGGTTCAGGAGGGGGATCTGCTGGTGGGAGCGAACGAAAAGCAGGCACTTACCTTCACCTTTAAAGTGCCGGAGGATGTCGACTACCGGGTCAAGGAGTCACTCAACCTTGAAGTGACTACCGCTGGCAAGCTCTACCGGTTCCACAGTCTGGTGGAGGCCAGCAGGGCATTTTCACTGAACCAGCGAATCCCTCTCGTGCGTCGTACCGATTATCTGCCCGATGCGGCAGGGGGAGGGGATGGCACAGGCACTGTGACTGCGGAATTTCAGGCGA
Organism: Verrucomicrobiia bacterium; assembly: GCA_020439995.1. Classification (GTDB taxonomy): domain Bacteria; phylum Verrucomicrobiota; class Verrucomicrobiia; order Verrucomicrobiales; family DEV007; genus JAGROY01. Next base: position 5,086 of record JAGROY010000211.1, on the reverse strand, counting down.
CCGACCGTTCTCTGTTGGTGATGGTAGAGTTAAAAGACAAGCCTCTGGTAAGAGGGCCGGGTGCAGTGCGGGTCGATTTCACCCTGGATGCGCGGCCATCGACCCTGCGCGATGAGCCGGGTTATGCGGGAACGGTGTCCGCCACTTATTCTTCCTCTGACGGACCTGCCGATGTCAAAAAGCTGGTTCAGGCAGCCTTCGGCGAGGGATACGACAGGAAGCTGGATATGGCCTATATCAAGGCGTTTACGTCGACCCGAAGTGATGGTGTGCAGCGGTTTTCCATCGAAATCCCCCGTGCCTATTTTTACCTTCACGAATGGCTCACTTCATCTACGGAAAGTAATCTGGGTGTGAATCTCGTTGTCACTTTACAGACCATCGACCCGGAAACCGGCAAGCCCGTCTTCCTGCAGGAGCAATCGTTTGCCCTCGTCGATTCTGGAGTTCATCGCGATGATACTGATGGACTTGGAACACTCGAGCTGGTCGATCGCGCGAGCGGACGGTGGACGATCCGGATCCATTAGTCTGGACAAAATAGTTGGAAAAAATGTCGGAAAGACAAGCTTCCCATTCTTGCCCGGAATGGATAAGTTTCCCGCATGGATACCAGTAATGACCCACCGGCGGCGTATGAGATCGAAGAGAAGCAATACGGTTTTAAGGATGTCTGGCGACGAAAGAAGGAATGGTTCTGGGCGGGAGCGCTGCTGACGTTCCTTACGATCGTGCTGGTATCGGCAGCGATGGTCTATTTGCTGCCGCGAGAATACACTGCCAGAGTCCGGCTGGAGGTCAGAAGAGACTCGCAAACGTACGAAGTTTTCTCGGAGAACTCGGCAAAGGACAACCGATCGTTTGAGGATCAAGCCACCTTTATGCGCAACGAGGTGGTGAAGATGTCGAGCAAGGAAACGCTTTATCGGGTGGTGCACGAGTATCAGCTGTACCGAAAGTGGGACGGGGCGGAATCTCCAGCGGACGCCTACGAGATGTTGCTCGAGCGGCTGGAGGTGAAACAACTCCCCGGTTCAAGCATGGTAGACATCACCGTGCGCCATACAGATCCACAGGAAGCCGCTGACCTGGCGAACGCTGTGGCGCAGGCCTACCGGAACAACCGCACTGAGCAGGAAACGACCTTGAGTAACCAGGCGTTAGATACGCTGAATGCACAGGAAACGTTGCAGGAGCAGAAGGTGGAAGATGCGAGAGGCCGCATGATCGAGCTGATGGAAAAATACAACATCGTCGACCTGGGGACACAATCCAACACTGTTCTCGGATCGGACACGACCGAGACAGGCACGGGTAATAGCGTCATGGAGGCACGGGCAGAGGCACTTAAGGCTGAAGCCAGGGTCATTGCTCTGAGAACCGAGGTTGAAACAGTCATGCGCCTTAACGGTGAAATCCGTTTACGGTGGTTGCAGAACCAGAATCGATTATCCCCGTCGGGTGCAGATGTGGTAGCCGAATTGGCTAAGGTAAAGCTGAAGCTGGCGATGATCACCCCGCCCGAAGGGGAAGAAGTCCCCAGCCAGGCACAGTCACAACTTGGCGAACTACGACATCAGGAGGCAGTGCTCCAGAAGCTGGTGGATAGAGAGGAAAGGGATCAGAGTTCCCTGCTGCAGCAAGAACTCGACATCGCCGAGAACGTATTGAAAAGCTTGGAGATGATCGAATCTGAACAGCGCGAGAGGATGATGGACGAACGCAAAGCCTATACGCAATACGGAGAGGCCCGGCGCGCATTCGAGGCACAGAGCATTATCCTCCACTCGATGCGCGAGGCTCTCCTGAAGGAAAAGGTCGACCTCAGTCTGCCGAAGCAACCGATTGCCGTCTACGAGATTGCCGAAGCCAACGAGCAGCCGGTGGCCAAACGGATGGAAGGGGAGGTCAAGACAGCTGCGGTGACGGGCGCTCTCTGGGCGATTCCGGGTGGCCTGGTTTTCATGTACCTGGCGCTGGCGTTCTCCCGTCCACGAGAGTTCGAATACGTCTACGAGTATGTGGAGAAAAACTCGGTGGCAGATGCAATTGAAGCCTCCAGTGCAGACCAAAATTCGTCCCCGTACTGATCCATTTGATCTGGAGCTTGAATGGCGCTGACTTTCTGCCATGGAATGAGGAATGGCAACGCTACGAACGATCACCTCCCACTTGGACAAACTCCTGAAGATAGGAGCGATTCCAGACTACCCGCAGGCTCTGAACGGGCTGCAGCTTGAGAACGGGGGCGAAGTCACCCGCATTGCCGCTGCCGTGGACGCCTGCCTGCCGGTCATCGAGCAGGCGGTCGCTGACAAAGTGGATCTGCTGGTGGTACACCACGGGCTTTTCTGGCAGGGAGCACAAAGGATCGAAGGCAGCCTCTACCGGAAATTGAAGCTGGCGATGGACGGTGGCCTGGCCATTTACAGCGCCCACATTCCACTGGATGTTCATCCAAAAGTTGGGAACAACGCGCTGCTGGCCAAAGCCATCGGACTGACTGAGCCAGAGCCGTTCTTCCCATGGAAAGGAATACAGCTGGGGGTGCGCGGGCGCATGAATATTTCGCGCGACCGTCTCGTTGCCCGGGTGACAAAGGCGGTGGGGGCAGGTGAGCCAGTGCACTTTTGTCCCGGGGGCCCGGAGAAGGCAGGGATGGTTGGAATTATTACCGGCGGCGCGGGTTCGGAGATTGCCGCGATTGCTGAAACAGGAATCGATACCTTCATCACCGGCGAGGGGCCGCATTGGAGTTACACCGCAGCGGAGGAGTTGGGGGTCAACTTGATCTACGGCGGTCACTACGCCACGGAGACCTTTGGCGTGCGAATTCTTGCCAGCCTGCTCGCGAAAAAATATGAATTGCCGCAGCAGTTCATCGATCACCCAACCGGACTGTAACGCCTGTGAGTCGCCTGCCTGATGACGTTGTGCGCCGCGAGCGCGAGTTGGCCTGGATCGGAGATGCGGTGCTCGGCCTGTTCGCCCGCCAGTGGATCCTCAAAACCTACGGACGCATGGATTCCGACATCTTCGCCGGGATGACGTCGAATCATTTTCTATCCTGCTTTGGCAATCCCACGACAGTGGAAGCCGAGATTGGAACGATCTACCAGACTGCCGGGCTGGAGGCTGCATTCACTCATATGGAACGCGAATTGCTACCATTGTTTAAGAAACAACAGATCAACCGCAACCGCCGGTAGCGGGAAAAATGGGCAATCGATTTTATCAAATTCAAGCGCTGATCTTATTCACAGCGTTCTCTCTGGTGCCGTCGTTTCAGGCTGAAGAAACGAAGGTGGACGCACCTTCGAATCCGATCGAATCCGAGGTACTGAAGATGGTGAAGATCCGGGAGGCCGACATTCCCAGATTTACTGCCAAACGCAATCGTGCTGCCGATCCGATCACCATCGACGGCAAACTTGACGAGCCAGGCTGGAAAGCTGCCCAGCGCTCATCGCGCTTTGTAGACATGATCACCGGCAAGCCAGTCAAATTTGACACCCACGCGGCAGTTCTGTGGGACGACGATTTCCTCTACGTGGCTTACTGGATCGAGGAACCGGACGTGCGTGCGACCTTGACGCAACGGGATGCACCGGTCTACACCGAGAACGATGTCGAGCTGTTCATCGACGGCGGAGGCGGCTATTACGAATTTGAGATCAATGCTCTCGGCACGCTGTATGAGGCATTGTTTATCTGGGAAGATGCCTACGAAAAGAATTACGCGGCCATGGAGGGATTTGGTCGCGATCAACCGGGCGTCATTCCTTTCCACGGCGTCGGATTTAACAAGCATCCGCGCGGCAAGAGGATAGGATTCATGCGCTGGGATTTTCCGGAATTGCGCTCTGCAGTGTCGATCGATGGAACTCTCAACGACTCCAGCGATGTAGACAAAGGCTGGACTGTGGAACTCGCCCTGCCATGGAAAAGCATGACAATCCTGGCCAAAGCGGATGGCCGTCCACTGCCGCCCCAGGACGGTGATACATGGCGCATGGATTTCTCGCGCTTCAACCAATACCGTTCCAGCGATGATCCGGAATCCAATGGTTCCAAGGGTTGGGCCTGGAGTTACCACGGTGCCTGGGACTCTCATATTCCAGAGTGCTTTGTCAGGGTAACGTTCTCCTCAGCAGATGCAATTGGGGAAGAAGTTGAAGAAGATAAAGAATCGCCCAGTATTAGTGTGACGCGGGCATAGGGGTAGGGACGGCGCATTGGCTTGCGCCGCCCCTCTCTCCGAACCGCACGTGCAGATCTCCAGCATACGGCTCTCCAGTCAGCACTTTACTCCTCTACGGAGACTCATCACTTCCTCCCTGGCTTGTTCCAGACTGAACAGCCCGAGATTCTCAAAGTAGCGATTGTGCCAGCGGTGGTGGTCGAGACCACGGCCTCGACCGTCGTTTGCGTAGGATCGAACGCAGTCGCATCCTCACCCACCCGTCCATTCCAGACAGGTCGCTCGGATGCGCTTGCTTGAAGTAGCTAAACCAGCCTTTGAGCACTGGGTTGATCAGCTTTACGATCGCCTCTATACTTCTCGCATTGCTGCGCTTGGTCGGCTTCCTTAGCTTCGCCCGCAGTGCCTGTTTGCTCTTCGGTCGCACCAGTCTGAGTAGTTTCCCTCTGCGGCTGCGCTTGAAGCGGTAGCCAAGGAAGTCAAACCAGGCGTCCGATTCGCTCATGTCGACGATTCGGGTTTTCTCGGGATGCAGTGTCAGTCCGGCTCCTGTCATCCGCTCGCTGATCTGCCCTAAGGCTTGGTTCGCTGTCTGTGCATCTGCTGCCAGCACGACGATGTCGTCGGCGTAGCGGACGCTGTGCAGCCCCAGACTTTCGAGTAACCAGTCGAGCGGATTAAGGTAGATGTTTGCCAGCAATGGGCTGACAATCCCGCCTTGTGGGCTGCCGGTAACGGGATCGATGATGCTCCCTTCTTCTAACACTCCCTGCTTCAGGAATGTTTCGATGAGTCCCAGCACTTTGCCGTCTGCGATGCGCTCTTTTACGAGCGTTAGCAGGGCTTCGTGTGGGACGTTATCAAAGGAACCCCCGACACACTACC
>JAGROY010000210.1:14295-32050 GCA_020439995.1 Verrucomicrobiia bacterium | reverse complement strand
CGGAGTCCAGGATGGAGGTGAGCCCGGGCTGTCAGGAGTGACGGTATATCTTTTTCTAAACAGAAATGGATTTCTAGATGCTCTAGAGCGAAGGGAGTCCAGACATGTATCTTGCCCCTATGACTTCACCGGTCTTCCGACGGGAACGTATTCGGTGCGGGTCGATGATTCGACGGTTTCCGCTGGCTTCGTGCTGACCGGCGGGACGAGCCCAGTATCAGTGACGCTGGCAGCGGGAGAAGATTACAACGATGCGGACTTTGGCTACCAGCAGCAGGACGCCTCGATTGGTGACTTTGTGTGGAACGATGTCAATGGTGATGGTGTTCAAGACGGTGGAGAGCCAGGACTCTCTGGGGTAACAGTGTTTCTTGACTTGAACACGAATGGTGCTCTGGATGGAGGTGAACCCAGCGATTCCACAGACGGGGCAGGAGCTTACGATTTCACCGGGCTGGCAACGGGTACTTATTCGGTGAGAGTTTTAAGTTCGACAGTGCCAGTGGGTGCAGTTCTGACTGGAGGCACAGTTCCTACCTCTGTAACTCTTGCAGCTGGCGAAGATTTCAATGACGCTGATTTCGGATACCGTCCGACAAAGCCTGTGTTCTCAAAGAATTTCGCATCTGATGATATTCCTCTTAATGGAACGACGACCCTGACGTTTACTGTCAGCAATCTCGGAAGCGGGCTTGCGGCCAGCAATCTTGCATTTGTCGATAATTTTCCAACTGGAATGGAAGTGGCTGCGGCTCCCAACATTGTCAATGGTTGTGGTGGGACGGTCACTGCCACGGCTGGAACAGAGACAGTATCACTTACGGGAGGATCACTTGGTTCGGCGAGTGCCTGCACCATATCTGTGGATGTGACGGGAACAAGTGTTGGAGATCTTGTGAATCTTACGGGAGATTTTACTTCAACGCAGGGCAACAGTGGCACTGCCACGGATTCACTCAGGGTTAATCCTCAACCGAGTTTCGCGAAAGTGTTTAGCCCGGATGAGATCGCCCTTCATACTGGCACGAGCACATTGACTTTCTCCATCGATAACACTGGAAGTACTGTGGCGGCGACGAGCCTCGACTTTACCGACAACCTCCCGGCAGGTGTTGTTGTGGCAGATATTCCTAATGCTTCCACTACGTGCACCGGAGGAACGCTTACGGCCGTGGCAGGAGCGGGAACGATTAGTTACAGCGGTGGAGCAGTTACTGCGTTGTCAGGTTGTACGATTACAGTGGATGTATCGGGGAGTTCACTAGGGGCAAAGGTCAATACCACAGGCAATTTGACGTCATCACTTGGGAACAGTGGAACGGCTTCGGATACTCTTACGATCGTAAATGCAGCGCCCACCATCACAGCGCCCGGCACGGTCAGTATCGCCACGAATACCAATGCCGCGATCGCTGGAATCTCGGTTGCCGACACCGATTCGACTACCTTGAAAGTGACCTTGACAGCGACTCAGGGCACCGTTTCCGCAAATAGCACAAGCGGAGCCACGCTGGTCTTCACTGACACTGCAGCCAACTTGAACACGATTCTGGCAGGTGTGAAATTCCAGGGAACTCTGAATGTAGTCGGCGGCGGATCCAAGTTGCGAGTCACCGTAGATGACCTTTCGGCTACCGCTGTAAACCACGACGTAATAATTACCCTGACTGGAAATAGTCTCGAGACCTGGAGGTTCGATAAGTTTCCCTTTGCTGACGTCACCGATCCAACCAAGGAGGCCACAGTCTGGGGCGAATTGGCAAAGCCGGCGAATGACATGTTTGAGAACCTCTTCAAATTTGTGCACGGCCTGGAGCCACTAACTCCAGTCTACAATACCCAAATCGTTCTGGGCACGACGGTGATCGCCGGGCAAACGTTCCCAACTTACACTTTCGTCAAGAGGAAGGATCTGAGCGGCGTGACGCTAACTTGCGAAGTGGCAAGTGATCGATCTGGTGCTTTTTCTCCGCTGCCTTCTGGGCAAATGACGGTGGAGCCGATTACTGGTGAACCGCTCTTCGAGCTCGCGACCTACACTGACGATGTGGCGGTCGGAGATGAAGCACCCCGGTTTGGCTTCTTGCAGGCAGGTGCCGGGAGTACGGCGGTGACGGAAACTTATGTGACCAGTTGTGCGAATGTTTTCGGAATATCTGGCAGTGAAACTCAGCACTTCAGTTTCTTGTCACTGGTTGCACTTCAGCCTCGCCGGTACGCAGGCCCAGTCACGAGCGTGGGGGCGGGGACACTTTCCGACAATTTGGCGAACTGGGGGGCCGGAATTTTCTCGGACAATCCACACTTGGTGCTCATTACGTCGGGACCGAATATGGGAATCACGTCGGACATCGTATCCCACACCGCTACCCAGCTAACCCTGACCGACGATTTGAGTTCGCTCGTGACGGCGGGAGATAGCTTTGAGATACGGCCTCAGACAACGATTTCTAGGCTCCTTGGCTCGATGAACTCCGCTGGGCTCGGCGAGGGGTTGAACGCATCGGATGCGGACAATGTTCTGTTGCCAAATCCCGATGGTAGCGTCCGGAGATTCTTCTATTCGAATGCGTCGGCTGACTCAGGTTGGAAAACTCAAACTTACCTGGATGCGTCCGATGAAATACTCACTCCCGAGTCGGGCCTGATTGTCGGTCGCAAGTCTCCAGGCACTATGCCCCTCTATACGCAGGGTGCATTGCGGATGCAACAGCTGACGGTGCCAATCGAGGAGGGATTCAATCTCGTTTCGATTGTAACTGCGAAGTTGACCTTTAGCTTGGATCAGAGTGGCTTGTTCACTGGTGATGCGAATACCGGAATGACTCCAGGGTTGAATTCCAATAGCGCAGATAATCTCTGGGAGATCAATTCCAGCACTGGGCAGATTATCCGTTACTTCCACAATGGAACAGAATGGTTCGATAGTACGTTCAGTCCATCGGATGCCGTTGAGTTTAAGCCAACCAGTTCTTACTATATACAGCGCAAGAGTCGTTCTGGTGTCTCTCCGGAGAACAATGGTTTCAACTGGACTATTCCTCTGCTGCTCGTGCCGTAGTAACGATTGGGGTGGGAGGAAACAGCAGCCTAGATGAACACAAACGCTCTCTTTCACTCATTCTCAATTATTCGGCTGGGGTGCTGCTTTGCGCTGTATTGAAAGTTGGTTCGATCAGTTTACTCGGTGCTGCGGAGGACGACAAACTTCAGCCGCTTTATCCGGACATTGAGCCACTGGCATAGCATTTGCGCAACGGCATGTTCGGGCACGACGGCGCATACGGCACCGACCTCTCCGTAAACCCCGACACCGGAATGGTCGCCGTCTTCATGGTGCAGTGCGCCAGCGGCGACCAATGGGCCGCCCGCGACCTGTTCCTAAAGACTGCCGCTGAGGTTTTTTCGACGAATGCTGCTGCACGGTAACCGATAAAACTGCTTCGATTGAAGCAAGCCGCCAAGGGGCATCACGCAGAATCCGACTGCCCCAAAGCCATTCCTAGCTGTGGCAAGGCTAGAAAGCTTCTAGACGTAGAGAGCGTCCGCCGATGACTTTTCGACCTGCGGATCGCTCCAGGCAGGGAGCCGGAGAACGAAAGAGCACCCCTTGCCGAGCTCGCTTGAGCACGTAATGTCCCCGCCCATTTCCAATGCCATGCGCGATGCAATCCATAGGCCAAGGCCGTTGGAAGATTCGCCGGCTGTCGGACGAGGTGTGAGCTTACCGAATTTCTTAAAGAGGTTGGATTGATCTTCGGCGCTGAGCCCAGGCCCCTCGTCCTGAATATCGATGATGATGTCCGACCTCAATGATCGGCAAAGGACGGTTACCCGGCGGCCCTTTGGGGTGTATTTGATCGCATTCGAGACCAGATTGTCGAGGATCTGGTGGGTGGCCCCGATATCAGCAGCAGCAGCGCGGCTCGTTTCAATATGCAGGTTGAGCCTGATATCCTTCGCCGCTGCAGCTCGGGTGTAGTCGTTATTTACCTGGTTCAGAAGGCTGTCCAGATCACATTTGTCGCGCCGGAGATTGAGCTTTCCAGACTCGATCGTTCTTACATCGAGTAAGTTAGTGATGATTGCGAGCATTCGATCGGACGAGCGAATGATGGCGCTTGTCTGCTCTTCAATGTCCAGTGCGGATGGGTTTGACTGGCCTCGAAGCAGCTGCGCATAACCGCTCACTACTCCCAGCGGATTCTTCAGATCGTGCGCAGCAATGCTGAGGAACTCATCTTTTTCGTTATTCAGTTTGGTTAAATTGGCGTTCGCTTCAGACAGTGCGTCGAGAGCCTGTTGTTTCATCTGAAAGGCGCGATGCCGAGTATTTTCGAAGATATACCCAAGCAGCGACAGGAAGAGAACCAGTGCTGTATAGCCGGAGGTGCTCACGAGCGACTCCCAATGGTCCTCGTAAGTTGGCTTGAAGCGGTAGCCGATGAGGTCGAGAAGTCCAAAAATAAAAGCAGTCAGCGAGCAGACCAGTCCCCAGTAGTAGGCACCCCTGCCCTGGATAAGTAACAATGCACAGAGGGGGACGCTGGCCAGCCACGCAATGGCGTGTCCTCTAAGTCCGCCCTCTACCAGACAGAGTAGGGTAAAGCCAATCCACAGTGCTCCAGAGAATACATGCCCACATAATCGCAAGTTTCCGCTGCGACGGATCATCCATGGAATCACCCCAAAAACCGAGCTGCAGAATACGATGACGGCAGAGCCCCAGAAGTGGCTGATTGCTGCATAAAAGATGGAAAAGCAGGTGCCGAACGCTGCTCCCATGAAGCCGAATCGAATCAGCAGGCGTGCCCGCCGGAGTAGCTCTTCACTGGTCTTTAAGTCTTCGTGAACGTAGTCGTCCAAAAGAACATTGAAGATCTTCTCACTTGACTTGCAATCTGTAGTATTGGATTCGCTCAATGGTTCTTGCTAAAATTCGTAGCCAACAGACAGAGCGATCCAGTGCGCCTGCACTTCGACCTTACTGTTGTCCAGTTCCCCCGCAGCCAGTGAACTCGCGCCCACTGATTCAGCTGCGGGAAGATCGTATTGATATCCCAGGTTGATCTCGAAGGGGCCGTGGTGATATCCGACGCCCAATGAAATTGCATGCTCAGAAATGCCGCCCGTAGTTGGAAGGAGCGTAGCATTAGGGATGGGATTTCTTCCATAAGTATAACCGGCGCGAAGGCTCCACCTATCGGAGATATCGTGTTCCATTCCAATACGGAAAACGAACCGATCCTCCCATTCCAGCGGGTAGTAGTCGTCGATTCCGGAGCTTTCCAGCACGCCATTGATATCGGCATTGTTTCCGTTCCGCAGACGAATGTCCAAGGTGTCGAATGAACTGGCCCAGTTGATCCAGTCAACCTGGGCCCCTAGACGCGTTTCAGCTGAGATTTTCCACAAAATGCCAGTGGAAACGGACTGCGGTAGAGTATTGTCCACCTCAGCGTCATAGTGAAAGTCCGGCCTGGCTCCGCCAAGTCCCACATTTTGCAGCTGCTTACCTATATTTCCCGATGCGCCTCCTTTTGTAGTGATTGAGGTGGGGCTACGGTAGGAAAGGGCGAGATCTAGATGTTCGTTGATTTTATAAGTTAGGCCTACATCGCTGTTGATTCCCCATCCGTCAGCTTCGAGCTCAAGGAGCGTTTTAAATCCTGTCAGAATGGGGTGATTCTGGAACACGTATGGTGACCTAAGTTCGTTCCGGTTGTAAGTTCCACCGATACTTACTCCAGCCGAAAGGCGATCTGTGACAACAAATCCAAATCCAAGTGCTGCGCGAACCGCTATGATGCTCGATCGGTGTTCCCTCTGGCCATAGCTGGTGTCTCCGTCGACACCGCCCTGAGGATCCCTGAAATCCCAATCGCCGATCCGGGTGGAGTCCGGGATAATCGATAGTCCTGCTCCGATCCTCGATGTTAGCGGAATGCGCAAAACCATCTCGCCGAATGCTCCAGAGTTTTGATCGAGACCACCTGAAATTCCATTTGGCGCGGTGAACGAACCGGATGCGAGCACTCCTGTGGCGCTGACTTCCAGTTCTCCATTCTCAAGGAGAGTCAGATTTGCTGGATTGGTAGCCATTGAGCCGAAGGCGTCGCTGCGGTCTGCAATGGTGGCTCCTCCCATCGCCATGCTTCTTGGCCCGACGCCACCCCGGTTGATCCCATTGCCAGCTACTGATACACTCGCATGAATCGAAAACAAAATAGCCATCAAAGCGAGCGGGTGGAAGCGGCTCGGGTCACGTCTGGGCAGATAAGGGCCTTGGTTCATTATGAAAAATATAATATGACAATATAATTATAATTCGCAAGGCTTAATTTCCCCAAATCAGGAAAGCTTCGATGGGCTGACACCATCAGTTGACCACCGAAATCTTGATCTGGTTGCGGTAAACTCCGCGCTGATGACCGACTGAATCAAACCCGCAGCCCACCGATGTACTGGCGAGGGTGAAGAAAAAGAACGCTGTCTCTGGATCATCTTCGGCGAGATGAAACTGGATGCTGTTCTGTGGCACTCCCCAACCGGCTGTGGGCGAGAGGTCGCGACTGCACTGGGGCAGGAAGTCGTCGAATCGCAGGACGAATGCAGGTTTGTCATCGGAGTAGAGGGTGACTTCTAGCAAATGATTGGGACTGCACTGTGCGGATGCGAGCTCGGTGAAAGGGCCCTTTTCTCCAGAGGCTGCTTCGGCGATGTGGAACATGTCGTCGGCCCCAAGGTAGGCGAAACGGGCGGGCTCGCCGTAAGGATAGTCAGACCGGCGTACGGCAATGCGCTGATCCGGGCACGGAGAAAAGCTGACGGAGATTGCCCCATGAGCGACGAATTCTAGCTCCGTGAAAGTGTTCAGATGCGAGTAGTTGTCCGAGTCAAGCTGGCACCATGTGGTGATCAGGTTCTCAACTCGACGGTCTACCGAATAAGTGGTGGCGGGCACCCAGCTGTCGCTGAGTTTCGGTGCGAACAATATCCAGAATCGATCCGGTGAAAGGCTGCGGAATTCCAGAAAGGGATGGACGTAGAGAGCGGATGGGCCATTGCGAAATACGATCGGTTCCGGCTGCACATCGCGAGTGACGCCAGGATCGTCTGGCGGTGGAATATTGAGCCGCAGCGTTGTTGGCAATGCTGCCCGCTGAGTCACTGCCCAGCAGATCCCAACGATCAGGAATCCGCTGAATACGGAAATACATTTACCGCGACCGACGGTCTTGCCCATCGTCCACCAGAAGGCAACGTAGGCGAGCACCATGTAGCCCAGGCCGACGGACAGCACCGCCACTTTGAGCGTCAGCATGCTGTATGGATAAAGGGCGAGGCAACCGAGGGCGAGACCGACTCCCAGTCCCGGTAGAGCAGCAGTGAGTGGAACGGCAATCGGACTACGGCGACCACAGGCGATGCTTGCACCGAGACAACCTGCGAACGTGAGCGCGGGCAGCAGCCCATTCGCCAGTGTTCTGGGATGCGTGATCGGGAACCCATGCGGCATGATCCAAAGCCACCGCCCGAAGATAAACGTGGCGACCGCAGTGATGACGAACCAGTGGCTCCACTGAAGTTTACGTAGAGTGGGAATTGCTGAACAGGGAGGAGGAGGGCTCATCGGTTGTATGGTTTTTAGCCTTCTCCTGTTCGATCGATGGCTGTCCGGTTAAAAATCTCCGTCCAGCCGAGGCGTGCTCCAGATGTGATCGCCTCCTACGCCTCCTCTTCCAGCAGCTTGCGGTATCGATCGAGCACCTCGCGCCGATCTTTGTCTCTTGCGGGATACGCCATTTTTAGCCCGCGCAGTCTTTCGAGAATGATCTCGCTTACGATCAAGCGCATGTCTTTCTTGTCGTCGGCGGGAATGACATACCAGGGCGCATCTTTGGTGGCGGTCTCGTTGATCGCCTTTTCGTAGGCTTCCATGTAGTCGCCCCAGAATCCGCGTTCCTTCACGTCGGCTTCCGCAAATTTCCAGTTCTTCGATGGCGTGTTGAGTCGGTCCAGGAAGCGCTGGCGTTGTTCTTCTTTGGAAAGATTGAGGAAGAACTTAACGACCTGCGTACCATTGGCGTGCATGAACTTTTCGAGCGTTCGGATGCTCTCGTAGCGTGATTTCCACAGCGCGTCCATGTCTTCCGTAGATTCTTCAGGGAGACGCTGCACATCGGTGACGATTTCCGGGTGCACGCGGGTCACCAGGACTTCTTCGTAGTACGAGCGGTTGAAAATGCTGAGCCGTCCCCGCTCTGGCATGGCCAGGTTTGTGCGCCAGAGGAAATCGTGATCGAGTTCCAGGCTGGTGGGCCTTTTGAATGAATGGACGGTGACGCCATGCGGGTTCACGCCGCTGAGCACCGCACGGATCGTGCCGTCTTTGCCAGCGGCATCCATGGCCTGGAAGATGATGAGCATCGCATGGCGATCATGCGCGTACATCATGTTCTGCAGGTCATCGATTTCCTTCGTGGTCGCCGCGAGTTTCTTGCGATAGTCAGATTTGCCGGAATACAGCGAATTCTTCAGCGTGGTTTTCCTCTCGCTGATGCGAAAGGGTTCTTTGCCCGTGACGGTGAACTCCTTGAGGTGGTGCTTGGATGCCATCTGCTCGCAGGATTAAAAATTGCGAACGCTCACTGGCGCTCCAAGATCTCGACTTCGTAGCCATCAGGATCCGTGACGAATGCCATCTTCGATTTCGCACCGGATGGAAAGGCCTCGCGCCAGTCGGACGGCCAGATTTCGATGCCGTCTTTCTCCAGGCCGTCGCAGTAGGCGACGATGTCTTCCACGCCGACACAGGTGTGCATCAGGTCTTCTGGAAACTCTACTTTGAAATCCGGCGAGTAGCAGAGTTCAAGGAAGTGCTCGTTGCCGCTCAGTTCAAGGAATGCCAGCTGATTTCCCGCTGGTGACTTGTCAGTGCGGCGCGTGCACTCGAATCCGAGTTTAGAGTAAAAGGCGATAGTTTTTTCGAGATCGCTTACGCGAATGCGTGTGTGTAGAAACTTAATCATGGATACACACAGCATGAAATGTCCCGCAGACCGATGCAAGCCCTACATTGCCTCCGGCAGGACGGTGGTGGCGATGGCGACCTGGGCCTTTGCTTTCGCCGCAGCGGGTGCCAACGCTGAAGAGGACGCCGGTAGTCGAACGTTTGCCCCCGAGCCCGTTCCTGCGTCACAGGTGGAGCCGCTGCCCAATGATGAGGCAACGTTCACCCGTCTGGGCAGTGAACTCACCCGTTTTCACTTTGGAAAAAACCTCAGACGCCCGTTCTGGTTTCCACTCGTCGGCCCCGAAGGGAAATCGCTGACGCGCATGGGGCATCCACATGATCCGGTCACGCACAGCCATCACAATTCCCTTTGGATCTCCCACGCCAGTGTGGAAGGAATTAATTTCTGGGGTGATCAGGGCAAGGATTTGGGCACGATTGTCACGCAGCAAGTTTCCGAGTACGAAGACACGGACGAATTCTCAGCGATGCGCAGCGTTCACCACTGGATCAACGAGAGTACTGGAGAAGTCCTGTTGGTCGAGTATCGCCGATGCGAAGTCCGTCCGATGCCGGGAGCTGAAGGAAGAAATGAAGCCGACTGGATGCTGGTGCTCGATCTTGAGTTTACCGTGCCCGGCGGGAGAAAGTCGACCACCTTTGATGCCACTGGATTCGGCATCATTGGAGTGCGCATGGCCAAGACCATCGGCGTTCACGACGGCGGTGGTCGAATCCTCAATTCCGAAGGGCAATGGAACGAGGTGGAAATGTTCCGCAAGCCAGCGAAGTGGGTCGACTACAGTGGAGCGGTGACGGAGTCGGCAATGGGTGGAATCTCACTGATGGATCATCCTTCCAATCCCAACTATCCCTCGCCTTTCCACGTGAGGAATGATGGCTGGATGGGAGCTTGTCTGAGTTTGGAAGAACCGATCGTCGTGACCGCTGAAAAACCTGTGAGGCTCCGTTACGGTCTCTGGGTTCACTCTGGCGTGCCGACCAAGGATGTGGCAGAGGTCGCTTGGCAGGATTTCGTAAAGCTTGAATCCGTAACTGCCAAGAAGCGGTGAAGCTGCCGTCAGCGCACTACTTTTAAAGCAGTCATCCGCCACTCGTGAGCCTTTACGTCAAGCGGTCGGCGCACCCGTTCCACGAAGTGCCTAGGCCATTCTGTGCCGTAGGTGCCCGGTTGAAAATCTGCAAATGTAACATCGACGTCCGCACCGACAGTTGATGCGAGTCCGTTGAGTGTGAACTGGACGCGGTACAGCCTCTTCGTTTCGTTGCCAATCCAGGCGATGATTCCGTCGGCGTCGCTCGTGCCCAGCCCCGGCCGAATCGTCCCTGATACAAGCGTGCAGCGTTCACCATTCTCCTTGAGAACACGCTGACCAATCACCCGCCATCCGTTGCCCCGATCGCGCAGGACACTGCTGCCGAAAGTGAAGATCGTATAAGCATCCGCCACAAGTCCGGCCGCGCCAATCTCTTCCTCGTCTTTTGCTAGCTGCCCATTCCGCAAAACCGTGATCTTGCCCGGAGATCTCACCACACGTTTTTCTCCCTCTGTGCCCCGATGCACTTGCACTACTTTTGCGAGGGGTGGCGTGTACGTTTCCGTTGAAGTTTTGCGATACCCGGAATCCACCAGCACGGGTTGCGTCTTCTCTGCAAATCGAGACCACTCACCATCGTAAGCGACTTCGACGCGCTCCAGATTCTGCCACGGATCGCCGCTCTGCTTCGATGATTCGACGAGCAACTGAACAGCTACAGGATCGCTCATGGATGGCTGCTCGACTGCCGGGCGGGGAAGCGTTGTGCAGGAAGCGAGGACGAGTGAAAGAGGGAGCAGAAACAGGGTGAAAACGTTTCTCATATCGAAGCCTGATACGCCGGGTATCCTGTCGGCGGGCGCATCTTTTTAAGCAGAACGAATGGTTGAGATAAAGCGCCCGGGCCGTGAATTACTCCAGCCCTGCAAGGAATGCCTGCGCGTTGGTTTGATGAATATTCAGTTTTTCCGGTGCCATCTTATCGAGTTGCCTGGTCATCATTCCAAGCCGGTGCTGCTTTCTGAAGAAGCCTTCGTGATTCTTGATAAAGGTCCAAAAGAGGCCATCCCACACCTCGCACCAGCTGCCCTTTGGAAAATCACTCATCTTGCGGACATAGTTTGAGCCGGAAATGTATGGCTTGGTAGTAAACAGGCCACCGTCGGCGAACTGGCTCATGCCAAATACATTTGGCACCATCACCCAGTCGTAGGCATCAACAAAGAGTTCCATGAACCACTCGTAGACTCGTCGCGGGTGGAAGCCGCACAGGAGCATGAAATTGCCCAAAAGCATCAAGCGCTCAATGTGATGCGCCCAGCCATGCTCGAGAGCGCGACGAATCACGAGATCGATCGGGTCGATCCCTGTGGTTCCCTTGTAGAATGCGG
This sequence comes from Verrucomicrobiia bacterium, assembly GCA_020439995.1. Classification (GTDB taxonomy): domain Bacteria; phylum Verrucomicrobiota; class Verrucomicrobiia; order Verrucomicrobiales; family DEV007; genus JAGROY01. The sequence goes on along the minus strand of JAGROY010000210.1, from coordinate 20,585 downwards.
CTGGGATCGGTTTGTCCTCGAAGTTCCAGAAGTTGCCGGTGCGGCAAGGAACTCCCAGATGATCGTAGGCTCCCCCTATGAACTCACGCCAACCGATGATCTGCCTTACGAATCCCTCAACCGAGTTCAGCGGCGTCGCGTTCTCCTCGGCAAACTCGAGGGCACGATCAAGAACCTTGCGGGGCGTGAGCAGTCCGGCGTTCAGCATCGGGGTAAGAACACTGTGAAAGAGAACCCGTTCGCGGCGGCTGATCGAGTCTTCGTAGTCACCGAATAAATGGAACCGTTGCTCGAGAAACGATTCGAACCAGCGCTCAGCGGCATCGTGGGAGGTCGGATAGGAGAATCCTTCTGTATCTCCGTGATAGTTGGGGAACTTCAGGTTGACCCAGTGCATTGCTTCGTCGGTGAATTCCGTGCGACTCGACGAAGGAGCGAGCGGAACGGCGAGCCCCTTGCCGTTCTTTGGCATGGGCTTTCGGTTCTCGTGATCGAAACTCCACTTTCCGCCTCGCGGTGAGCCGTCTTTTTCAATCAGGATGCCCAGTCTCTTGCGCTGTTTTTCGTAGAACCGCGCCATGAACGGGCGCTTGTTGCCCGAGAACTCTTCTGCGACCAGCTCGGTCGGTGTCAGAAACATCGGAGTCTCATGAACCTGTAACCTCAGCATCGAATCGCGGGCCGATTGCTGCAAGCGCTTGTTCAGTAGAAAGTCCACTACTTCGCAATAGTGGAAGGTATCGAACCCCGTTCGGCTCAGCGCACGAAGATGGTCAGTGATCGTTTGGCCCTTGGCGTATTCCTGGTAGAGAACATCAAATCCGCGCTGCTCCAGGGTCGCTGCGTAGGTCTTCATCGAAGCCCTGTGCATTGCGAGTTTCTGCTTGTGACACTTCAGTCCGACATGGGGATCACCGAAGATGAGGCCTTCTTCAATGAACACCACGGCACGCGATCGAGCGAGTGCGGGATGCGGATCGAACAGCTGAAAGGGGAAGATGATCGTGCAGTCAGCCATTGGCCTCAGGTCGGAAAAAAGAATGACCGCAGCGGGATTAAAGCTGCCTCACAGAGGACATACCGCCATCGATGCCGATCACCTGACCGGTCATAAATCGCGATCCATCGCTGATCAAATACTCCACGAGTTCCGCTATCTCGGCAGGATCCCCGATTCGATTCAAAGGATGACGTTTCGCTGCGGCTTCCGCGCGCTTTTCATCGGATAGCAGGGCAGCCGCCAGTGGTGTGTCCGCCAGGGAAGGAGCGACAACATTCACCCGAATACTGGGAGCAAGTTCCGCAGCAAGCGAGCGGGCGAGCCCCTCGACCGCCGCTTTGGCAGCGCCAATACTCGCGTGAAAAGGCATTCCCGTGGTGGCCGCGACGCTGCTGAAAAGGACGATCGCCGCTGATTTCGATGGTGCGCGTTTCAGCGCGGGAAGCACCTGCTGCAGGACACGGGCCGCGCCGAAAAAGTTCACCTCCATGTCGTGGGCGAAGTCTTCTCGAGTCAATCGGTGAAACGGCTTCAGATTGATTGTGCCCGGCATGTAGACAACTCCGTCCAGCACTTCGGGGAGTTCAAGCACCTGGGCAGGATCGGTAACGTCAAACTGCTGAAAGTGACAGTTGGCCGCTCCCTCAGCGCTGACAGGATTTCGAGAAGTCGCAGTCAGTGTGTGACCAGACTTCGAAAGCCGGGCAACCACCTCGCGCCCGATGCCCGAGCCGCCGCCGACAATCAAGATGTTTTTAGATGACGCTATCACTGGCCATTGGTTACGTTGCCGAACGAAAAGCGGACGCTGACGCAGCAGGAAGCAGCCGTCTTAGAAGCACCACCGTGTGCCTTGGATTTCCTGCTCTTGAATTGGTGGCCGATCACTCTGACTCGTGTTTGAATTGGACAAGTGACGACAATCCTGCCAGTTTCGATTCTATGAATAGGTCACGTATTCTCGGCAATGGGCATTGTGGAGGATGTAGGTCAAAATTGGAGGGCGCCGATCAGCAATGAAACTGGACGCGCTCAGCCTTTTTTGGACGCGCATTTGTATGATCGCGGTGCTGCTGGGCATAGTAGTCTTAGCGATGCGCTGGGTTTACAGTGTTCTAGCCAAAAGTGCAAGAATGACTCAGGCTGTTGCGCACGCGAGAGAGGTTCACCTTCGGCTACAAGAATTTGGGATCGATAACGACGGTGAATTTCCATCGGGAGGCGAAAACTCAAATGCCGCCTTTCGGCAGTTGTTCGATCGAAAGTTTCAAGGCGAGCGACAGTTCTTCGTTCACGGATCAGCTTGGCATAACACGCTTCCTTCTGGGCGGCTCATGCCAGATGGCGTAGTCGGAGATCCGCCAAATTATGACAGGGCGTTGGAACGGGGCGAGAACCACTGGGCATACGTGAGTCAATTGAACAGCGATTCGAAGGGGAATCTACCAATCGTGATGGACGGATTCAGCGATGTGCCGGGCGTCTATTCAGATAATAGCGAAGAACGTGGCGGTGTCTGGGAGGGGGTGCGAGCTGTGGTCGTTCGCGTCGATGGATCGAGTAAACTTGCCGCTTATGGGGACGATTTGCGCGTTTATGAAAAAGTAGACGGGATGGAGGTCGACATCTTCTCTAAGGAATACGGCACTGAATCCGCAAATCTTTTGAACCCTTGGTGATATAGAACAATACGACCCCTCACGAATCACGCCACGGTTGCAGGCTGTCGAGGAATTTGCGGCTCGGGCCGCTGGCACGCACGGGGCCGTCTTTGATTTTTTGAACACGGAAGAGCTGAAGGCGGAGGCCGGCGATGGCGCAGATCAGTAGTCCAAGAACGCTCAATGATATGACTACGATGAGGAAATCATTGTTCGCAAAGGTCATCACACTCAATAGGATCAAAGTCAGTGTCAGGACGATGGTCACCGTCCAGTTGATCGTGAGGAATAACGTTCTACTCTTTCGGTGCTTTGTGCAAAGATAGGCGGTGACCATTGCCCGCTGGCGAATGAAAAAGGCGATGAGGACGTAGATCAGAATTCCGGGCAAGCCTCCAATGAGGACGAGCAGCAACAACAAATGGTTGGTGTGCGACAGGTTCCTGGTGATCGAATGCTCAGCAGGTTCGTTGCATTTCAGACAACGTTTCGGCAGGTCGGTGTCTGCGTAAAACAGGATGGCTTTTCTATCGCGCCAGGGGCCGCCACCTACCCGGACACCTTGTTTGAGCTTGTCGACAAAGGTCTCCTTGCATGCCGTGCAAATCTGCAAATTGCCGTAGGCGAGAAGTTCGTCCTTGGGTGTCGGCCGCGAGCACTCGTCGCATTGGGTTGTCGTGTCAGGCGGAGCGTGGAGCGCGCTGATCGCCATTTCACCACCCGGTGCTGATGGGACACTGCGCAGCGGTGCCCAGTCGTCCATTCCAGGTTTCCAAACCTTGGTGTCGGGCGTGATGACAGCGGTCGATCGTTTTACAGCAAATTCGTCCGCTGAAATGGGACCCACCGGTGATCCAGCGGATTCGTAGTACCAGTCGCCTTCGTCTGCCATGGAATTTTGAGAATCAATTTACCTGCCTGCCCGCCTCTGCAAACTGTGTGATCGTCGCGATGAGCTTGTCGATCTGAAAGGGCTTGGTGATGACTCCTGAGAAGCCGTGCTCCTGGTGATTTTCAAGCAGGATGTCGTCGACGAAGCCGGTCATGAGGATCACTTTGATTTCAGGGTAGTCGCGCCGCAGCCGGGCGACGGCGTCCTTGCCTCCCATGCCGCCGCGGACGTCGAGGTCGAACAGTGCGACATCGAAAGGAGCCTTCATCTGGTAGGCTTTTTGATACACTTCGATGGCTTCGCGCCCGTCCTGAGTGCAGTAGACATCGAATCCGTGGCTGGCGAGGATCTTCTTGGTAATGATGCGGATGTCCCGGTCATCGTCCATGACCAGGACGCGTTTGCGGCGAACTGGAACTGCCGGATCGTCCACATTTGGCGGTGCAATGGCGAGACCGTTGTCACTGATCGCATCCTGTGCCGTGGCTGCAGGCAGGTAGATCCGAACCACGGTTCCGCGAACAGGGGCGTGCTCGACATCGATGATTCCGCCATGGGCGCGGACGATGGCCTGGCTCACTGCGAGACCGAGGCCGGCGTGATCGGCGCGCGTGGAAAAGTACGGGTCGAATAGCTGGCCGAGGAACTCTTTTGGCACACCGTGGCCGTCGTCGACGATGCTGATCAGAACGTAGGCAGCTGGCTTCGTCTGGCTGGAAGAGCTCTGTGGCTCGTAGTTGGTGGCGAGGATGCGCAACTGGCCGCCGGAGGGCATTGCTTCCTTGGCATTCTTTACGATCGCCTTTAGAGCTTCTTCAATGCGCGCCTCGTCGATGTCCACGTGCCAGAGGTTCTGGTCCAGCTCATAGGATGGCTGAATGTGAGTTCCCAGAAGTTCGAACGAGATGAGGCGCTCGAGAAAATGATTGAGCGCAGTGCGTCGTTTGCGTGTGTCTGGTTTGGTGGACTCGTCAGGGGTATTGCGAATGTTGGAACGCGAAAGAATCCGCAGACAGCCCACGAGTTTGTCAGCGGAGTTGCAGGCAGATTCCGCATCGTGGAGAAGTTCCCGTGCTTCGCGTCCAAGTGTGGGCTGCTTGCCGATGAGGGACAAATTTCCACGCACGGCAGTGAGCAGGTTGCCAATGTCATCCGCCACACCGCTGGCCATCGAGCTGACGGTGTCCAGCTTTGCTGCGCGCACCCGGCGGTCGTTTTTAGCGCGCGTGATGGTGACATCGGTAAAGGTCACTGCCATGGCGCTTTCATCCGCCCATGGCACGCGGGAGACTGTGGCGTCTAACAGGCACTGTGAGCCGTCCGGGCGGCGATAGGGAATGCTTGAAACCGTTACGGCTTGCTCAAGCCGGGTCGCTTCTTCGCCCGCGCGGACCAGATCGTCCTTGCGAAACAAGTCGGGAAAGATGAGCGACAGGTAGCGTCCGGTGAGCTCTTCCCGCCGCAGGCCCAAGACGGCGCTCACCCTCTGGCTGGCGTCCAGAATGCGGTTGTCCTTGGCGGTAATGATGAGCAGTGCATCGGCAGAATTCAGGAACAGCATCTCGTAGCGCTTCATCGAACTGGCGATTTGCCGTTGGGCTTCCATCTGAGTTCGATTCCGGCGAATCCGGTGCTCTGCCGCTAGAAGTTGCGCGTCCCACGCTCCGTCGTTGAGCACGACGAAATTATTCACACCGACCTGCAGCCAGTGCTCCAGGACAAGCTCCTCAACTTTACTATCAATCACACCCAACACGACGATTCCCTGATCCCTGTTCACGCGGAGCATGCGCCGCACCAGTTGCTCCAGGGCTGCGCCGTGTTCTTCAGATAAGTGGACGATTAAGAGTTCGACCGGGCCGGTGACAGATTCCTGATCTTCGATCTTTTCGATGGCGATGGCGGAAACATCGTGGCCCCGCATGTGAGACAGGTGCGCAAGCTGCTCCCGAGTGTCTGGATTTCCGTCAGCAATGAGCGAAGTGATCAGCCTCATCTCGGTATTGATACTGCCCGACAGAGCCGGCAATATGGGGAGCCCGTCGGATGATTTGCTGTCGTCGCCTGGTGTGTGAATCACAAAGAATGGGTTTGAGGTGAGAGGATCAATGATGCTCAGGCTTCCGGCAATCCATGTGAGTGGCCGGAAATTGCTAATTTTACCAGATAAACCAGACTTTTCAAAAATAAAGAGCTTGCAGCTAAGTGTAGAACCCGCTCATTATTTGAGAAAAATCAGTAAGATTCGTTTTTTTCACTCAAATTACGCCAGATGCCCCAGCCTGAAATCCAGCAGGAAGTAGTGCTCCCAAACGCCGAGGCGCGCGTGCAGCGACCACGAGCGTTCAAGCGACCGTTCTCCCTGATGTTCGGCGTAATTCTGGCGATTCTCACGAATGTGGTGTTCTGGTGGGGTGTTGTCGCGCTGGGAATGATGCTGATTCCGCCGAAAAACCCTGACTATGGGATCCAGGCGGTCATCGCAATTGTGGCATATGCCATCCTGCGGGCCCTGCGCTACTTTCATGCCATCAGTCTGAGCTGCCCGCTCTGTCACGGGCCGATGCTGCACGAGAAAAAATGTCACAAGCACCGATACGCAAGCCGCTACCTGCTGTTCAGTTACCGCGCTTCACTGATTCTCGATATTGTCACTCGCCTCCACTTTACCTGCATGTATTGCGGCACGCCGTTCAAGCTGCGGAAGTGAAGCTCGGCTGAAGGCTATGCCAGCGGG
>JAGROY010000210.1:587-14199 GCA_020439995.1 Verrucomicrobiia bacterium | reverse complement strand
GTGGCTTGAACGTTCCGGAGAGTGACCTGGTTGCCGTCGCTGAGGCGTTTGTGAACGCTCAGGAGTGCTCCGATTCCTGAGCTGTCGATCATTTCCACTGCGGAAAGGTCTACTACTACGCTCTCCAGGTGAGCTGGACAGTGCTTGTCAAAATCGGTCTTAAAATCTGCAATGTTCCCAGCTTCGAGGCTGGGATTGCTGATGACGATGCGAAGGCCGGTCGCAGAAGTTTGGGAAAATTCGAACATGAGAGTGGAGTGATGTACTGTTTTTACAAAACCATTTGATTTACAAAGGTAACATATAGTATAATTACCATATTCAAAGTAATTTTTATATCTTGATATGACAGATGTCGCTCTCCCACCCGAGCAAAAGGCCATCAATTATTGGACTCAAGCTGCAAACCCATCTGCAGTGCGCCGCTGGAAGCGGAGCATGATGTGGCGCCGGACGCTGTGGAAGGTGACGGTGCTCTCAGCGGCATTCTTGAAGCGCACTCTGGATGTGTGCGGGAGCATCTTTGCGCTGGTGCTTTTTTCTCCCGTTCTGCTGTTGCTGGCGATCTTGATTAAGATAGAAGATCGCGGGCCGATCTTCTATAAACAGCAACGCTACGGGCTGCATGGGCGCACCTTTTACTGCTGGAAGATCCGCTCCATGGTGACCAACGCGGACGCGCTGATGAAGGAGCTGCTCAAGCAGAACAAGCATGGTGATGGAAGTGTCTCGTTCAAGATGAAGGATGATCCCCGCATCACGCGAACCGGGAAATGGATCCGCAAGTTGTCACTCGATGAAGTACCGCAATTCTGGAGTGTGCTGATCGGCGACATGTCCCTCGTGGGGCCGCGTCCGCATGTCTGGGCAGAGGTGTCCAGTTACAATTCGTTCCAGTTAAGGCGGCTCACGGCCAAGCCGGGGATTACCTGTCTGTGGCAGATCGGTGGTCGCTCCGACATTCCTTTCGAAGGCCAAGTCCGCCTGGATCTTAAGTACATCCATTCCCAGAGCGTTTGGGAAGATATCAAGATTCTCTTCCTTACCATTCCCGCCGTCGTGCTTGGACGCGGAGCCTACTGATGAAATCCTCCGAATCGATCGCTTTGAATCCTCCCAAAGAAACTCCGCTCCGGCTCTATTTTCCTGACTGGTCTTCGGCCGATACGGTGATCAACCGCAACGAGCCCTGGTCCGTCTGGTTGATCGGCGACCAGCCCTTGCTCTACCACTGGCTGGACTACGCGGTGAACGAACGTTACTCGCACGTCATCATCCATGCAGTGGATCGACCGTCAGAAGTTCGAAAGGCGATGCAAAAGGCGACGCTCTGGCCGGTTCGGTGGGAAGTTGTTCCTTCGATTCCGCACGATGGCCAGGATGTGATTGAGGTACTCGGCCTGCCGTGGGAGAACAACGTTGAGACTGGCGACGGAGCGAAACCTAAAGGCTGGGAACTGATCGATCACTGGTTTCGGATGGAGAAATCGTGGTTCAACGTTTCCTTCGACAACGCAGACATTCCAGATGTGAACCTGGCGATCGGTCGCAACTGCAATATTCATCCAACGACGAAGCTGAACATGCCCGTGTTCATCGGCAACAATGTTCAGATCGCCGAGGGATGTGAGATCGGCCCGTACGCGTCAATCGGTTCGGACTGCATGCTGTCGGGTTACAACTCGGTGCAGCACTCGAAGATCGAACCCCGCACCTTTCTCGGTCAGCACACGGAACTCAACGGATGCTATCTTGAGGGCGGGCTTTTGGCCAATCTGCGCCACAGGGCATTGGTGCCAAAGGTGGAGAGCTTCGTGGCGGATTCCTGGAGTCGCGGTGCAGCGTCGGCGAGTATCGGCGAACGGTTGTTTGCTCTTCTGATCTGGTGTGCATTTGCCCTGCGCTGCCTGCTGCCGGGAAACCGCGGCAAGCGCCGGACGTTGGCCACTTTTCAGGGCATGATCATGCACACCTACGCGGATGCGCCCCTGTGGCGGCAGCGGATGCCGTGGCTGCTGGAAGTGGTCGCCGGACGATGTCGGCTGTTCGGAGTGCTGCCCCGCACGCGGTCGCAATTCTCCAGTCTCACCACTGACTGGCAGGACATTCTTGCAACCGCTCCTGTCGGAGTGTTTTCGTACGCGGACAGTCACGGGTGTCACTCGCCTGACGATGACCTTGAGCCGGTACATGCAGTGTTTCAAGCCACCCGCCAGGACCCAGAACTCGGTGCCGTCTGCCGTCGTTTTGCATGGAATCTTCTCCTTGGGAAACAAGCATGAATGCACACGCGGATCAAATCGACCATTGTCCCGCTCAGGCGGAGCTGATCTTTCGGCATCAGGTGCCAGCCAATCTCGCCGAAGTGGCGGACTTGCGTGACACTTTCATGGTGTTCCTCAACGATGCCTGCGTCAGCGGCAAGGAGCGCGGCGTCTGGGGACTTGTGTTCAGTGAAGCGCTGAGCAATGCGATGCGCCACGGCTGCAATCTGGACGCCATGCTGTCCGTGACAGTGGAATGGTGGGTGCTGGACGGCGAAGTCTATCTGGCCATCACAGATCCCGGCCAGGGCCCGCCGCAGGAAGCCACTGACAATCCACAGCTTCCTGAGGATCCACTTCAGGAAGGTGGACGTGGATTGTTTTTGATCAACGAATTTGCTGATCTGCACGAGCACTGGCGCAGCGCGCTCGGCTACCGGCAGGTGATTCGGCGTCGTCATGCGGGGCTGTCCAGTCCAGTGCAGGAGGACAGCGAACTCACTGCTGTATTGGAGGAACTTTCGACAGCTTACGAATGCCTTTCTGCTTTCCATCGCTTCGGCACTGCGATGATTGGTGCCGGTCGTCCGTCTGAATTTATGAGCAGGGGGCTGGAGATCCTGACAGTGCTCTATTCGCCCAGTCCTGATCTCGTGCGTGTGTGTCTGTCTGAGAACGTGCTCTCCGGCATCAGCGACGAGCTGGGCGATCAGGACGAAGTCGTGGGCTTCAACGATGCTCCAGAAAAGGCCAAAGCAGTGCTTCAGAACGGTCGCAGTTTCTACTGGGAGCACGCTTCCGAAGTGGCGGATGATCCGATGCTCGCCGGCTATGGCTGCGGGTGTTGTTTTCCGATCGTCGCGAATGGGCAAACGCTAGGGTGTCTCCTGTTTGGCTTGATTGGTGAAGAGGGCGAGAGACTGTCGCGACAGCTGAGCAATCTACGAACATTCACCGATCTGCTCGGGATTGCGCTTGCCAACGCGAACTTGCAAGTTGTCAGGGACGAGGAGCAGCGGGCCACCCGGGAACTTGAAATTGCCGCCGAAATTCAGCGCAATCTTCTCTCCCTGCACCACACACCGCAGTCAGATGCATGGAAGCTCGCGCTCAAGCATCGCACTGCACGGGATGTGGGAGGTGACCATCTGGAGGCAATCTACGATACGTCCGGGAATCTGATTCTCACGGTCATCGATGTGATGGGGAAGGGAGTCTCTGCTGCGATGCTAGCCGCCATCTTCCGCACCGCTCTGCATCTCAATCTCGACAAGGAGGTGCCGCTCGCTGACATCGTCGAATCCATCAACCGGGTGCTTTGTTCGCAGTTGGAAAACATGTCGATGTTTATCACCTGTGCGATGGCACGGGTGAGCGCTGACCTGAAGACTCTGGAAGTCGTCAATGCCGGGCACTGTCCGGTGCTGCTTCTCAACCGAAGTGGAAAGATCACAGAAGTGGAACCTGGCGGGCCTCCTCTAGGGTTGTTCTCAAGCACGCAGTACGAGCACCAAACCATCGATCTCAATCCGGATGATGCCGTGCTGATCGTGACGGACGGCCTCTACGAGTGGCAGGACGGTGGCAAGTGGTGGGGATGGGAAAATTTGAAAAATGCCGCTGCCAGTCATGCATTTGATGATCCAGAAGAATTCTGGAGCCGCATGCAGATTCGTATTCGCGAAAGCGAGGGCGAAGGACTGCCTGCTGATGACCAGACCATGCTCTTCTGGAAATTGAATCCTGGATACGATCCTGACACTGATGCCAAAATATGAAACGTGTGCTTGTAGCTGATGATGAACCCGTGACCCTGCGCCTGCACCAGATGGTGCTGCGCCAGACTGGAGTGGAGGCCGCGCTTTTTGAGGACGGCGACAGCGTATTGCTGGAGATGGACAGCGTTGCGCCTGACCTTGCGGTACTCGACTACCAGCTGCCTGGAAAGAATGGCCTGGAACTCGTTGCCGCACTCCGCGCACACCCAAAGCTCGCCGGCATTCCCATCATCGTGGTCACCGGCTACCGGGAACTCGAACTCAAGGAGGCGCTGCTGGAAGCGGGCGCGAACGAAGTGATCATCAAGCCCTTCAGCCCCCGAATGCTGCGCTCCCGGATCGAATCGCTGCTGATGCTCCCGGCATAATCGGGTCGCTTATCGAAATGCCCTGGGCGCGAAAGCAACGAGATAGCGTCGCCATACCGGCCAGCTGTGGTTGTCGCCTTCGGTGACGACATATTCGTGCTTCACCCCTGCCTCGTCGAACTTTGCGTGCAGTGCCTGATTTTTTTCGAACAGGAAATCCTTATCGCCACACGCGATCCAAAACAGCTTTAGTCGGGCGTTGAGTCCTGCGGAATCTTTGATGGCCTCTGTGACCAGATCATCGGCGGGCGTCGCAGAGCTGAAGGCACCGATGTAGGAAAAGGTGTCGCTGTTCTGGAGTGCCACGGTTAGCGCGTGGTGCCCACCCATGGAAAGTCCCGCAAACGCCCGGGCAGATGCCTCTTTTTTCACTGGGTAAGCTGCCTCTACCAGTGGGATGACGTCTTGGAGCATCTCATCGATGAATGCAGCCGTGTTCTTCGGGCCGTAGTCGTCAAATTTTTGAGTGCCCGGTTCAATGGCATGCGCGTCCGGCATCACCACGATCATCGGCACGGCTTTGCCGGACGCTATCAGTGAGTCGAGGATCCAGTGCGTCTTTCCGTGCGCAGTCCAGGTGTCCTGGTTGTCGCTGTAGCCGTGTGAAAGATAGAGGACGGGCAAACGTTCGGTGCCAGTGTTAGGTGGAGTGTAGACGACCACTTTGCGCCATTTTCCGAGTGCCTTGGAATGGTAGTCGTGGTGATGCACGGTACCGTGGGGAATATCCTGCAAGTCCCACGGCGCGGGCGGATCTGCGGGGATGTGCAGGATGCTGCTGCCAGGCCAGCGCTGCGGCTTCATCGCAGGATTGCGTCCGTCCATCACGTTCAGCCCGTCCACCCGGAAGCTGTATTCATAAACTCCCGGCTCCACGGCAGCTTCTGTCGTTCCTTCCCACACTCCTTTCTCACCTTTCACAAGAACGACTTCGGAGCCGAACTGCCCTGTCGCCTTTACCGATTCACGGTTGTTTCCGGCGTTGATTCTGAAGGTGACCTTGCCGTCTGCAAGAACTTCAGGTGAGGTCTGGGCATCGACGACCGAAGTCATACATGGAAGGGCAGCTGTCAGAATACACAGCGATAGAAGGGACGGGACGTTTTTCATGTGGCGATCGTAGCGAATCGTTTGACCGAAAAGCTAGGAAATAATTCCTTTGGCCCCAATGATCGACTCATTTGAATCCGATCGAATAGACCGTCGCATTCTGCAGGCGGAGGCTGATCGCCAGATCTTTGGTACCCTTGGGGATGGTTGTTTCCAGTTCAACGTCCGCGCCACCGACTTCAATCCGTGTGCTGGAGATGAGATTGTTGCCGTCCTTGTCCTCGGCAGACACCGCGACAAACCCGCCTGGCGCAATGTCTGCAGTGAGCCGCACTTTGCTTCCATGGTAGGGAAGCGGCTTCAGTTGAAGGGTGCCGGTTTGACCTTCTGCTGCCCGGTAACCGGCAAAGCTATCAACCCCAAGCCGGGCGAGATTCAGCGACCCCTTGCCTGAGCCGGAAAGGACATCGTCACTGCCACTGTAGAAAATGCGGACGCCATCGTTCATTGCAATGACCGAGCCAACGAACGCGCTGCCCCAGTCGTAGCTGCCTTTTTCTCCATTCTCGATGAAGGGCGTGCCAGCCGCGATTCGCTGCCACTCGACTGTGTCCGCGCTCCAGGCCAACTCTGTGTGCACGCGATCCTGCTCGATGTCATGAATCACTGGAAATCCCAGAAAGACACCACCCAGCGGCAGCACTGGCAAGGCAATCACCTGTTGCCCTGCAGTCAGCCCTTTCAGTGCCGGAGTGACTGGCGTCCATTTGACAAAATCCTTGCTCGAAGTGCGACCGATCGATCGCTCATCGCCGTGTTTCATCGTCGTCAGCGCAACGTACTCGCGGCGGTCGCTTGCCCAGAAGGCGCTCGTGTGTGCTTCTTCGGTTGCTTCCGTGGCGTCGGTTGCGCTGCTCCAGCGAATGCCATCGGCTGAGGTGCGCGTCGCCAGTTTGTTGCCAGTGCTGTAGATCATTTTGTAGAGCCTGCTTGCGTCGCGCTGATCGCGGAACACACTTGCACCGTAGGCTTCGCGCACCAGAATGTTGGTCTTTGTGCCGTCGCTCCACGGGTTCAAGTCCAGCAGCGGCTTGTTCCAGAGTTCGCCGTTGTGGGACGTGCCGTAGAGCACCCCGGCTTCACGTGCGGTACCCGCCTGCGCGGTGCTTTCGCTCACGATGAACGGCGAGAACCAGCCTTTGAAGAACTTCTCGAAGGGATCGAAAATCACGTTTGCGGACAAGTCGCCGTAGCGGACTTCCCATGGCTTGTCCTCGACCATGATCGGATTCCCCGCGTGCTTTTCCGGCTTGCCGGGAACCAGTTCCACATGGTCGGACGACGCGATCCTGTCGGAGTTGAGCAAGAGATAGCTGGCAGTCGATTCCCTGAGCGAATGCTGAGCGGCGGCGGTGCTCCAGGCAGTGATGCAGAAAGCGGTGAGGAGGGATGTGATTCTCATGTTGTATCAATTGCTGGACCGCAGGTCGATGCACACCAGCTGGCGGCGATCGCGGCAATAGAAAAACCCGCCGGAGCAGGCCGGCAGCGCCCGCGTTTCCGCAGCCAGCACCTGACCACGTGTGACCGGCATGAATTGTTTCGGGCTCAACGGAGCGATGATCAATTCGCCCTTCTCCGTCAGCACCAGCAGTTTTTCGTCGGCAATCAACAGGCTGCCCGCAGGCATGCGCGCAGTCTTCCATTGCACCTCGCCATCACTGGCGCGAATGCAACGCAGCTCAGTGCCCGACTCCTGGCGACCGTGGAAGCCGTAGAGGTATCCATCCTCTGCCACCGGTGTCGCGTAGTGACAGTCGAGTTGATCGCCACGCTTCCACAGCGATTTTGCTTTCAAGTCAGGCGTCACCTGCCACACGCCTGCACCCACACCATAGCAGGATGAGAGGAACACGCCGTTGTCATTAAGCAGCACGGGCGATGCAGCATTCACCGAGGCATGGATCTCAGAACGGAAGCGCTCAGTGTAAAGTTCCGCACCTGTCGCAGGATCGATCAGCGCCAGCCCGGTGCGAAGAAAGCAAACGACGACTGGCTTGTTATGGAAAGTGCCGAGCACCGGTGATGCGTAATCCGCTTCGTCATCGATTGCCTGCCATGCCAGCTTGCCGGTCTTTCGGTCGAACGCGAACACCGCCGAGCGCTTGCCGTTTTTCTCGCCGCCGCCACAAACGATCACTACATTGCCCGTCACTAGAGGAGCACTGCTGCGGCCAAAGAATCCCTGCGCCGAGTCCACTTCCTTGACCAGGTCGACGCTCCACTGGCCTTTTCCGGTTGTCTCATCGACGCAGTGCAACTGTCCTTCAGCTCCGTAGAGAAACACCTGGCCGCCATCGACCGTCGGCGCAGAACGCGGCCCGCCGTCGAAGCCAAAGCTGTCGCGGTAATCGGTGGTGTAAGTGAACGTCCAGCTCACCTTGCCCAACAGTGCATCGAGTGAATCCAGCGTCGCCTTGTTGCCGTCACGGTGAAAAATGAAAACCTTCCCGTTCGCGACTACCGGACCCGCAAATCCTTCACCTACCTTGTGCTTCCAGGCAACTTTCGGTCCGTCTTCAGAGAAGCTGTCCAGCAAAGCCACACCGTCCACAGTCGCCTTTCCGTCCCGGTGTGGCCCCAGCATTTGCGGCCAGTCCGCAAGTGCCGTCCCCGATAGCAAGTGATGGAGAACCAGCACGGTGCAGAGGGTGAGGGGATTGGTGAGCGCTTTACGTTCGCGGTTCATTCGCCGCAGCCTACGACTCACCACCGCAATTGGCAATACCCTGGCGAGGGCTTGTTTTCATAAGCACATCAACCCACAAGATAACGGTTCCATAACAAACGGGTGTCCAAGCCTTTGCCATGATGCCGATCGGATTTGCGTCTGCTTCCCTTCATCAGCATGATTGCGAAATGAATGAGGAATACAGATACCGGAAGATCGCTGGAAGCCGTGAGCCTGGGAGATTCCTCCTGACCTCTGCTGGGCCGGATAGGCAGTTCGACACGGAAGACGATCTGACGAACAACGATCAATGAGCAGAACACTTTCCGATGGGGGCATCCAGACATTTGGGCTGGCCTTTCGAGTCAGAAGACTTTACGTCTTTCCGACGTGAAGAGATACAGGCTAGTAATCGTGTTCCTGACCGGACTGTGCATCGGCATCGTGATGGGCTTTTCGTTGCAGCCGCCAGGGGACATCGTCCGTGGAGAACGGAATTCCGATGCTCAAGTGGAAACCGTGGCTGGCAAGAGCGTGATTGAAGTCGAAGGCGAGCGAACCGATGTTGAGTCTGTTGCAATGGACCGCAGTGAGATGAAGACGCTCGTGGGACGCCTTGGTTCGGGAACGGTTTCTGAGGGACTCCTGGTGACGGCGAGGGCAATCGAAAATCTCCGATCGAACAACGTCGAGGGCGCGATTCAAGCACTTCTGGAGGCCAAAGCTCAGGGAAAGGATCTCGGCCTGACCGAGCGTGGAATTCTGGAAAAGATCGGCGAGATCGATGGACGTCAGCAGCTTGATAATCGGCTTCCTGAGCATCCTGACGACCCGCCCGGTTGGGGCGTGGATTTCTTACTGCAAGGATGGGCGAACGCGATGCCAGATCGCGCTAAAGAGTGGTTTTCCAACTTGCCAGACGGTCGATATAAGAATGAACTTGCCTATAGCGCGGTAGTTGGGATTGCCCGGAAACAGCCTCTTGCGGCGGTTGATTTCCTGTTGTCCCTGCCGATCGAAACGCAGTTCGCTTCTCCCAGTAATATGGCATTCGCTGTTGTCCAGAATGGCGGTAGCTCGGCTGCGGACAAGTGGATCCATCATTTGGAAATGGAGTCAGATCCAGAGAGCGCCCAGAGGGCGTTTAACTTCGTGTTCGACAGGATGACGATCGACTACGGGAATGCTGCGGAGTGGTTAGATGGCGAAACGGCTTCAAAGTATTTCGGCGATTCCAAGAAGGTGAGCTTTGCGGCTGGTTGGGCGCAAAATGCTCCGTCGGAGGCTGCAGAATGGGCGATGGACTCGGGGAATCAAGAACTCCTGAGCACCGTCATTTCCTCATCAGACGAATCGCAGTTCAATCAATTAGGAGCTTGGCTTTCGTCTCACCGCGAGGCTGACTTTTTCAAAAACGCTGCCAGGGTTTTCGCTAATCGCATCGAGGCGACCGATCCAGAGGCTGCAGAAAAGTGGCGGGACATTGCAGGCGATAACGAATCAAAGTAATCTGAATTGCACCGACGAAAAACCAACTTACTGCGAGTCAGCGTGGCTCGTGATCTTGAAAATGGTCGTTCTGCTGTCTCAATCTACCTACCTAGCAAAGCTACAAGAAACACAATCTTTGAGGGCTTCAGGTCATTCGGCATCATTGACCACGGTGCCCTTTGGCATTTTGTAAACATCAGGTAAAAAATCACTGTGTCTTCGTGTAGTGCCGGAAGACCCGGTCGGCGCTTTTTTGAAGAATGGGGTCGGTGAGCGTCTGCATCCATTGTTGAACGGCTGGGGCATCGACTGCGGCCCAGGCGGTGACGAGTTTGTTGACGGAGGCGATTTTGGCTTCGCGACTGGGCAACTGTGCGAAGGCAGTGGCTGCCGCCTCCGGATCGCTGCGAACGAGTGTCCCAATGATTCCCCGTGCCGCCGATTGCTGGGCATCGTTCGGTAGTCCGGCGACGTAGTCGACAGCCGAGTCCGGATCTTCGAGGGCTTTCGCCCGGGCAACCACAGCATGAAACGCCGCTGGAACTTCGTTGGGTGGAGCGGATGTGGCGTAACTGAGAATGGCAGCCTCCGTTTGATCTGAGCGTGATGCAAACTTGTTGAATGCCGCATTTACCGTCTCATCCCGAGGCAGGCTGAGGAGCCAGTCCAGCGTGCCCTGCGCCCAGCTACTATTTACAATTCTCTGCATACCTGCTTCACGCAGTGGCCCTGGCGGCGTTTCCGCCAGCATCGCGGTTGCGCGCTGAGGATCGTCCCTGACGAGGCTGCCGATGACATTTCCAAAATCGGAAGCTTGCTGGAGGCCTTTGGAATTCTCGGCGATCCACTTCAGCAGTTTCTCAGGATGCTCCGAGCCTATGTCACTAATGGCGCTGCTGGTGAGGAGGTTTTTCATCGCTGGATTCGATACGTTCGCAATGAACTGCAGTGCTGAGTCTAGATCGATCTCCACCCACTTCGAAACCAAGTGAATCACCGGCGACTGATGGTGTGTGAGGTCGCTGAATTGATCGCTCTGGGCCCAATTGAGAGCCCCCTCTGGATCAGCGCGCATCCATTCCCGTCCAAAGTCATTCATCAATAGGTTGATACGTGAATTGCCATCGCCGAACGCCTTTGCGACTTCAGTAAACCGGCCCCGCAGTTGTTCTGGATCAAAATCGGCATACGCTGCGGACTTGGTGGCTTCCGGGTCATCCTCTAGCATGCGCAACCCCGCCGATAAATCTTTCGCCATCACGTTTTTAATGATCGTTCTCTGTATGGTCTGCCGGAGGCTTGGGTCACGAGTCTGTTCTATTGCAACGTGGGCTGCATCGGGATCTTCCTTGAACCACTTCTCCGCGAACACTCTAAGTTTCTCGCCCCGCCACTGCATCTCATCGTCCCCGGGTTTGTCATTCAGCGACTCTTCATTGAGGAAGCTGAAGGCTGCCTGCGGATCAACCGATCGCCACTGGTCGAGGTAAAGATCAAGTTTGCTTTGGAGTACAATCCACTTGGGTGAAAAGGCGCGATAGGGCATTTGTCCGTGGATTAATCGCTCGCTCACCGCATCCATCTCTTCAAAACAGATGGTAGCTGCTGTCTGAAGCTGGGTAACCGTTGGTTGATCTCCCAGGGCTTGCAGTAGAGCGACTTCCTCCTTGTAAGCGACAGTCGATGAGGAGGTTTTCCAGCCGCGAAGGTTCGGATCTGAAGTAGCTTTTTGCACTACTGCGGAATTTTGTTTCCCCTTTTTCCCCTTCGCTGGCGGCGATTTGTGTCCACACATGAAGCGAACGGATTGATATCCTAACACTGCCGCCAGCAGAGCAGCGGCGATCGTCGGCAAGTGCATGAAAGATTTCCGGTTCATTCGATGAGTGAGGTGAGCCGCTGACGTGCCTCTGGGGTGAGAGGTGCCTTTGCGATAACTTCCAGTGCACGCAATGGATTTTCTAGAGCGACTGTGTCCACGATGGCGTCGAGGAGGTCAATCCGTGCCGCAGGGTCATTGATTTCGTTCGCTCGGCGCAGCGCTTCCACTGGGTCGCTGGAGGTCAGCCGGTCGGCCGCACTTTTGAGTGCAGTATCACGCTGGCTGGAACCTTCCGGCAGCGATTCCAGCCACTGTTGCCCCTGTGGATCTCCAGTCGTTAGCCAGGATACCCCTACATTGCCCATGACCGCATCGCGGGACGATGGCGGCAGAGTATTTGCCCACTCGACAACTTTGGATGGTTCCTCCACGCGCATCATTACGCCTGCAATCCTTCTCGAAGCTTCACTGTGCCGTTCCGGATCTGTGATGGACTCGAGAAGTTCCACGCTCTTGTCCAGTTTATCCCACTTGATGCCGTCGATCGTGGCAGCCGTAGCCATATTTCGCACTTCGCCCATCGGCAGTTGCTCAAGATACTGCAACGCCTCACTCGGCTTCGATTGTGCAAGTGACTTGAAGACAGTGGGAAGTTGTTGATTGATGAGGCTGTCGTTGTCAACTGATGCTGACTGAGCGATCAGATAGCGCAATGTTCCCTCTGCGTCCGTTTTTGCCCAGCGACGGAAGAAACTCTGGCGCTCCCGTTCTGTGAAGGAATCCGATTGCAGGATGCGGTCAGCCGCAGTCGGGTAGTCGTTCCACTTTCGATAGGATAGGTTGCTCGGTGCTTCTGGGGGCGCAGATTCGCAGAAGTCCAGCAGCGCTGTGTCCGAATCACCTTCGGCCAGAGTCGAGCTGATTGTTTGCAGGCTCGATTTCAGGGCGACGCCGGTCAGATACTCCTGAGCCCACTTGACTGCGGTGGCTGGCGATTCCGCTGTCAGTTGTTTTAGAAGTGCAGGAACCGGATATTGATCACTGCGCAACCCAACGGCGGTCATTTCGTCGTGGAGTTCGAAATAGGGAACCTTCATTTCGGCGATCATCCGACCAACCGCATCCTGATCGCTTTTTGCGAGAGCATTGATCACTGGAGCCAGCGCCAGCCATTTGCCTTGGGAGACGGTCAGGGATTCCGCCCAGTCACGCACAGCCATGAGGTCGCCCCCTCCTTCGAGCCAGGCGTCGACTACCCGCAGCCCGGCCTGCCGCACCACTTTGTCATCTCCAATTCCCAGCAATCGATCCGCAGTACCCTGGGGATCGAGCATTGCAAGTTCCCTGAACGCGAAACTGGTTGCTTTAGCCAGGGCCATTCTGCCTTCCGCATCCCGCATCTGCAACCAATTGACATAACCCGCTGGGTCGTCCGCTGCAAAATCGGAACCGATGGTGAGCTGAATGTTTGCCCGTAGTTGATTGTCGGAGACGGTCGCTGCGAAGGCAAATGCGGCGTCTCTGTCGGTGCGCGACCATTCAAGAAAGATCTGTGGCGAACGACCGGTAGAATCTGGCGAATTCAGAACATGCGCCGCAGCGGATTCTGGATCCAACTCCAGCCAGCGCGAGTAGCACGACATGATTACTTTCCAGCTCCCCCTATCCCGGGCTCCTGCCAAAGAATCGATGCGCTCCCGTAGAGCGGTTGCATCCATGCTGGCAATGGTTTCAAGGAGATGACGGCGCTCTGCGAGTGGGCTCGAATGGCTGGTGCTATCGGAATCCAGAACCTTCGTTCCAATCGCCTCATGGGTATTGTCGGATAATCGTGTCTTCCGGATGCTTTCGGCATTCGGGGCGATCGTGTAGTCAATCCACGCCAGGGCACCTCCCGCGATCATTGCTGTCAGCGTGATTTTCCAGTTTATGGAATGATGAAGTGGCGACATCTCTGGGCGATCAATCCTGATTAGAACGAATGAATCACGGAAAACTTAGACGACCCGGCGAAGCTACCAGATCCGAAGCAAAAAGAGAAGGCGACAAATGTGCTGTGAAATCAGCCCCGTCCGTGCACAATTGCGGTACATGAAACGATTCGCCGT
>JAGROY010000210.1:0-550 GCA_020439995.1 Verrucomicrobiia bacterium | reverse complement strand
GAAGCAAAGCCCAAGGCTGAGATCAATGAAGCGTATATCCGCGAGCACTACACGAAGTATGAGCACCTCATCCCGATGCGCGATGGAGTCCGGTTGTTCACGACCGTATACGCGCCGAAGGACGATGCGCAGAAGTGGCCGATCCTCCTGACCCGGACGCCATACAGCGTGCGTCCCTACAGTGTCGACCGTTACCCGAGTCCGGGCGGGCTGCTGCTCAACTACGCCAGGGAGAAATTCATCTTCGTGCTTCAGGATGTGCGTGGGCGCAATGGCTCGGAGGGCGACTTCGTCCACATGCGTCCGCATCGACCGGTGAAGACAGCTAAAGTGGACATCGACGAGAGCACTGACACCTGGGACACGATCGACTGGGCGGTGAAGAACATCGCTAACAACAACGGCAATGTCGGGATGACCGGGATCTCGTATCCTGGCTTCTACACGGCGGCCGGAATGATCGATTCCCACCCTGCGTTGAAATGCGCCTCGCCACAGGCACCGATTGCCGACTGGTTCGTCGGCGAGTATCCTCTCATAGAATCAGGGA
>JAGROY010000209.1 GCA_020439995.1 Verrucomicrobiia bacterium | reverse complement strand
ATTTCTTAATTCAACGACATTGATACATGTTCTCATGAACATGTATAGTAATTGGAGAGGTGTATCCACAGATTTCGCCGATTACGTGGATTTTTCTTTTTTGGCTGCTGCCAATACCGAGTAGACGTTCCTGGGAATGAACACATGCAGATGAACCTCTCTCCGATGCGGAATCCCAAGCGCCGCGAGTTCGGGTTCGAACGCTTCCTGAAACACGGCCTCCAGGAACCCGCATCCGAGCTCGCGATGGACTGTCATGGCCGCGCCGATGATTGCATTGGTTTGAGAATCTTGATCTGCTTTCATGTTCCACAGCCTACGCGGATTACGCTAATTCTTCCCATTCAAAAGAATCCGCGAAATCTGCGTAATCTGTGGATCAACCTTTGACCAAAGCGGCGCGATGGAGTAGGGCGTCGTCATGGCTGAAACTCCAACGATTATCTACACCCTGACCGATGAGGCACCTGCGCTCGCGACGCGCTCGTTGCTGCCGATTATTCAAGCATTCACCAAATCATCCGGTGTGCAGGTGGAGACGCGGGACATTTCCCTGGCTGGGCGGATCATTTCGAGTTTTCCGGAGTATCTGACGGATGATCAGAAGATCGGCGATCACCTCAGTGAATTGGGCGAGCTGGCCAAGACGCCACAGGCGAACATTATCAAGCTCCCGAACATCAGTGCCTCGATTCCGCAGTTAAAGGCGGCCATCGAAGAGCTGCAACAGCAGGGCTACAAGTTGCCCGCTTACCCGGACGAGCCGCAGACCGACGAGGAGCGTGATATCAAAGGTCGTTACGACAAGGTCAAGGGCAGCGCCGTAAATCCCGTTTTGCGCGAAGGAAATTCTGATCGCCGTGCACCGAAGGCCGTGAAGGAATACGCTCGCAGCAACCCACATTCGATGGGCGCGTGGTCACCAGATTCCAAAACGCGAGTGGCAACGATGGGACAGAACGATTTCCGCTCCAATGAAAAATCGGTAACGGTGCCTGAGGCGACCGACGTGAAGATCGAGTTCGTTGCCAAGGACGGGACGGCTACCGTGCTCAAAGCAAGCACACCGCTTCTGGCTGGCGAAGTGATCGACGCGACCGTGCTCAGCAAGAAAGCTCTTGTGGCGTTCCTGGCCGATCAAGTGGCGGCAGCGAAGCGGGACGGTATCCTTTTCTCGCTGCACATGAAAGCAACGATGATGAAGGTCTCTGACCCCATCATTTTCGGCCACTGTGTTCGTGTGTTTTTCAAAGACGTGATCGACAAGCACAGCGCTGTCATTGACGAACTGGGCGTTGACTTTAACAATGGCTTTGGTGATCTGGTCGCCAAGATCGAAGGACTTCCGGACGAGAAAAAAGCAGAGATCGAAGCGGATATCGCTGCCTGTTATGCCAGTGGTCCAGGGCTGGCGATGGTGAATTCTGACAAGGGGATCACGAACCTGCACGTGCCCAGCGACATTATCATTGATGCATCCATGCCTGCGATGATCCGCACGTCCGGGCAAATGTGGGACGCCAATGGCAAGCCAAAGGATGCACTGGCTGTGATTCCCGACAGCTGTTACGCCAGCGTCTACCAGGCAACGATTGACTTCTGCCGCGAGAATGGTGCCTTTGATCCAACGACCATGGGCACCGTGCCCAACGTCGGACTCATGGCACAGAAGGCCGAGGAATACGGATCACACGACAAGACGTTCGAAGTGCCCGGCGATGGATCTGTGCACGTTGTCGATTCGGCAGGCACCACTTTAATGGAGCACAGGGTCGAAGAGGGCGATATCTGGCGCATGTGTCAGGCCAAAGATGCGCCAATCCGCGACTGGGTGAAGCTTGCTGTGACTCGTGCGCGGGCAAGCGATACCCCAGCGATCTTCTGGCTCGACAAGAATCGTGCTCACGATGCCCAGATCATTGAGAAAGTGAACCTTTACCTGAAGGATCACGATACCGAAGGGCTCGACATTTCGATCCTCTCTCCCGAGGAAGCGACCAAGGTCACCCTGAAGCGCCTGAAAGCTGGCGAAGATACGATCTCAGTAACTGGCAACGTTCTACGTGATTATCTCACCGACTTGTTCCCTATCCTTGAACTGGGCACCAGCGCCAAGATGTTGTCGATTGTTCCTCTCATGAATGGTGGTGGATTGTTCGAAACGGGAGCTGGCGGTTCAGCGCCGAAGCACGTGCAGCAATTTGTAGCGGAGAACCACCTGCGCTGGGATTCGCTGGGAGAATTTCTCGCACTTGCCGTATCGCTTGAGCACTTGGCCGAGCGATTCAGTAATGCCAAGGCAAAGGTGCTGGCCGATACGCTGGACGAGGCAACAGCCAAGTTTTTGCTGACCGACAAATCGCCATCGCGAAAGTGTGGTGAACTGGATAACCGCGGCAGTCACTTTTATCTGGCGCTGTACTGGGCTCAGGCCTTGGCCGCTCAAGAAACGGATGTGGCGCTGAAGGCTGAATTTACTCCGATTGCCGAACAGCTGACAGCCAATGAAGCCACGATCGTAGATGAACTCAATGGTGTGCAGGGCAAGCCGGTGGATCTAGGCGGCTACTACCAGCCGATTGAGGCCACAGCTGCCGCCGCGATGCGACCGAGTCTTACCTTGAACGGAATCATTGGTTAGTTTGAGGGGCCTTTCGTGAATGAAGTCCTGAGATAAGCGGGCGGAGCTGTACGTCGCGGAACGGCTGCGTTGGGATTTCAGTTGCGGTGGCGGGCTTTGCCGTTGTCGTGGCTTTGACAGTATCACGATAACGGTGGATCCAGGCTTTTCTAAAAATATCGCGATTTTCTGTCCGTTTCGAAGTCGGAGAGATCGGAGTGTTTCGTAATTTACAGCCAGTGTGGTTCCTGGCTACGTTGGCCGCAGATGGTTTCGGTTTCGGAAGTAAGCAGGCTCATTGGTTTTGCCACACAGGTATGTGTCTGTGCTGGAGTGTTAGGCGTGGCTGCGTTTGGCCAGGATCGGAGTGTTGAATGGGCGGCGGCAAAAAAAACGTTCGTTGCTGACCGCGCACGGGCTTTGGTTCCACAATTGGAACGATACATTCGCAAGCTGGCGGAGTTGGAAAAGCAGAGCGCGGAGTTCCGCGATTACACGCTGGCGGGTAAGGTTCAAGCTGCTGCTTCCGCCGCGTTGACCGAATGGGCTGATGCCACGGGTAACGAGCCAGGCAATCTTGCGTTCGCAGTGCGTGATGCAAAGCTTGCGAGTGGTCTGATCTTGAATGGAGAAGGCGAACTTTCCGGATGGGAGAACGCGGGCGCTCAGGCGAAGTGGAAGGTTCCTCCGGGAACCGAAGCGGGGGCCTATGAGGTTTCGATCGAGTATCGTTCAGGCAACGATACGGCGGATATTATTTTGAGTAGCGGGAGCCATCAATTGAGACGGGCCCTTGAGCCGACGGAAGACAAACTGACTGATCGAATTTTCACCGCTCTCCTGTTCGATGGTAATGCATCTGACTTTTCGATCGAAATGGACGGGAAAAATGGTGCGAACGATCTGTTCATTCGGAACGTTTCGGTGAAAAAACTCAGCGGTCAGGCAATCGGCGAGCCCGATGCAGATGCTGCAATTGCGGCAATTGCTGCCCTCAAGCTTCTTGAGCCAAAGGCAATGGATGTGGAGCAACGGGAGTCTGCTCAGCGGCTCTATCAGGAACTGGCAGCTGTTGAGCAGCGTTTTGCTGCTCAACGAAACTATGAGGCGGCGGCTGCGGTTAAGGAAGCACTGGATGCGCTGAAAAAAGTCCACGGACCATTGGTGAATGATATTGCGGCAGTGCAGCAGTCCAAGCTCGTGCTTAAGGCCAAAGATGCGCGGACGACGGGTGCCATCCGATACGATCGAACGCAGAATGCCCTGGTAGGCTGGAAGAATGCCGGAAACGCGGCATTCTGGGACCTGCAGAGTATCGATCCAGGACGGTATGACGTTATGGCTCTCTACAGCGTAAGTACTGGTCGAGAGAATCCAGGCGACGGCAGGCAACTCAGCGCGGGCGGGACCTTCATCGTCAGGCAGGAGACCGGGCTGGTTGGCGACGTTACTGAAAGGGTCTCGCATCGGGTGGCATCGACTGGCGACTGGGACAAGTTTACTTCAGTGAAGTGCGGGCAGATGACGTTTTCTCGAACGTCAGCCACGTTCGTCGTGGAATGTGGAAATGCTGAAGAGCTGGGAGTAATGTACTTGCGGGAAATGGAATTGCGGAAAGTCGGCGACGGCGCAGGTGGAAGAGAGCGCAATGTGGCCGATCAATTCAGCAGTCTTGCTGCGGCTCATTTGCAGGAAGTGGAAACCCTGCTTTCGCCGATTGAAAAAGTGTATCTGGCAGCGCTCCGGAAGTACAAAGAATCACCAGAAGCGAAGGAAGAGATTGAGCGGAAGGAGTTGGAAATCGCAGAGCGCCGCAAGCAGATGGCTCAATCAGCTCCATCAGAGCGGGCGATGCCGGTTGGCGGTGTTCACGTTCTATCCGCGATTGATCGCGAGGCAACTTATCTGTCCGGCAAAGCGGTGGTTCACTCGAGTGGAGAATTTGTCACCGGTCTCAGGCCGCCGGATTCCTACGTGCAGTGGAATCTCGATCGATTGAAGGTCGCTCCCGGAGACTATGATCTGATCGTGGAGTACCGGACGATGGACAATATGGGAGGTGAATTCCGAGTGCAGTGTGGAGCTGAGTCGGTTGACGGCAGGGTTCGGCTTAGCCCGTTTGGAGAGTTGAATCAGGACTTTCGCAGCCAGCGTGCCGGGAAGCTCAGGGTTACTTCCGGCGCACGTACCATTCGATTCGAGCCGCTCGATCTCGACAGCCGTGATGGCAGCTTGTGTGACTTGCGCAAGCTCACTCTTGAGCCGTCCACGGGGCGAGCCGTTGAGCATGTTCATGCGGATGGCTACACGGAGTGGAACGGCGCAACCTTCGCGGACGGAGGCGACAGCGCCGGAGACCGATTCACCATCCGCTTCGGAGGCAAAAACTACAGCATCCGCCTCTATGCCGTCACGTGTCCTCCCGGTAGCACGAGCGAGACGAAGTCGGATGATTTCAAGAGTGTCCGCGATCATTTTGGCGTCAATCCCAATGACCTGGCCAGGGGCGGCAGGCTGGCGGCACAGGCCACGGCGGATGTTCTCGGGCGCGGGCCGTTTTCAGTTTTCACGAAAGGGAAAAAGGCGAAGGATGGTGCGCGATTCGCCTGGGTCGTCGTCGAGAATGACACGCTGCTATCTGGAATTTTGGTAGGCCGTGGGCTGGCTTCAATAGATGGCGAAGAATCCGCCATTCCTGAGGCGATCGGTCGGGGAATCGATGGTGCGAAATACAAGGCTTGGCTGCAGTCGCAGGAAACGGAAGCGAAAGCAGGTAAGGAAGGGATCTGGCGCTACCACCGGGATTGACCGCCCAGCCTTGTCAGGAAAACAGCTGGGGCAACGCGTTCACGGAGAAACCGCAGGGCATCAGCTAAGCCTGGGATCCCGATGATCTGCACGCAAGATGGGTGTAGTAATCGAATACCTCAGAACGCGAGTAAGTGTGGAAGCACTTCGGTTCCTGGATCCGAACGATTCGACCAGACGTGCTTCCTTCAGAAGCAATCGTCTCCGATGCCTTCCCTCGGATGAAATTCCGGCAACAATCGTATCCGGGCCGGTTCCCACCAGCTCCGCCGAGGTCAGGCTCTGCCGATCTTCACTGACATAAAACACCTTCGCCACGCCATTCTCAGTACCTACCAGCGTGATCCTGCCGGTTGCTGGGTCGAGCCCCATATCCCGGAACTCGATTCCCTCGCCAGCCTCAAGGATGTCGACGGAAGCATGAATGTCCGGAAGACATCCAACTCCGAAGACAAGAAGCAGAACTGCGCTGAAGATGCTGTTAATCATGGCCCAACTCCGTCAAATCGGACGCGAAAGTTCATACGGAGCGAACCGAAAGGGGTGAGAGGAATGTTGGCCGTGAGAGTGGTTTGTCCCGCACCGGCAGTTTGAGAATACACCGCTTGCCAACTGCCTGCAGTAGGAGACGATGACGCTTCCACTGTGTAGCGGTTCCCCGGCCGCGTTGGCCAGGAAATGGTCAACTCCCTGCCACCACCGGACGCCGGATCGGGGCCAGTGATCGTGGCTTGGAAGAACGAGCCACCATCAAGCGGATCAGTGCCGAGTTCAGTTTCCGCGCCATCGTCGTATGTGTCGCCATCGGTGTCCGCATCGAACGGATCAGTGCCAAGGGATCCCTCTGCCGAGTCACTTAAACCATCACCATCGGCATCAATCTCCGGCTTGTCGACGAAAACTATGCGTGGCGGAACGGCCACCGCGATGACCAGTTTCCCCGGTTCCTCTAAAATCGCGTAAGCCCGACCGCTTGGCGTCGCCGGACGCACACCACCCGGCAACGACTCCAACCAGTCATCAAGCAACTGCGGCTCCCCCCAAGCCGAACCTTCAAAATCAAAACCCGGATACCAGATAAAGGCCTGTTCCGCCGCAGGGTCACCAAGACCTGGCCCGGTAGGAGGAGTCCCTCCCACTGCCCACCCCGAATTGGTGATGCCCCAAACTTCCGCCCTGAACCTTTCACCGCCGGATCTGACCAACCGGCGTGGGTGGAAATGATTCTTTATCTTTCGCGAACTCGTCCAGATCAGAGCCTGCCGCCCGGCGTCAAACTCGGGTTCCAAATCCAAAAATGAGACAGCCCCACCAACATGACGCCCGTCTGGCGAAACTGAGGTTGCTCTGCCTCCTGTCGGTTCCCCAAGGGGAAGTAACGAAAATTCGCTGTCAAACCAACAACAGGGCAAACCTGAAGCAAACCCAACAATGAGGCGACCGTCTGCCGAAATCCTGACCGCTTGCGCCAAGCCGCCGTCATCCTCAAGCACCTTGACGCCGTCGCCGGGACTCCAGACGACGGCATTGGCAATCCCCCCGTGATCTCCGACCGTTCCTCTAGCCCAGGCACCAATGGCGACGGTCTCCCTCCGGTGGATACCCTCGATAAAACCTATCCCTTCCGGACTACCCGGATTCTGGCTTAACCAAGTCGTCCCTTCACCTACACCGAATGGATCAGCTTCAGGAGAGTTCGAAGTTCCTGCAATCCTGCTTCCGTCTGACGAAATTCCGTCTACAATCACTGTATCACCGAACCCTACCAGCACCGCCGAGGTCAGGCTCTGCCGATCTTCACTGACATAAAACACCTTCGCCACGCCATTCTCAGTACCCACCAGCGTGATCCTGCCCGTCTCCGGATCAAGCCCCATGTCTCGGAACTCGATTCCCTCGCCAGCCTCAAGAATGTCGACACTTGCGCTCAATGACGCACTGCAAATCGCGAACAATACCGGAATGGCTACGACGATGGGGAGACTCAGAGACATTTATCAGCGACCGTTTTAACCGGAAGAAACTACACCTCCGGCTGAAAGGATGGGGGTTCCTGTCCCTGTTGTCAACGTTCCCAACCGTTCGGAAGGATTTCACAATCGGAACCGATGTTCCTTGTCCTCTTTCGCTTTCCAAGTCAAGGCCTCCAGGGTGCGGGACACGCTTTGTTTCGGGGCATTCCTCCCCGTCGCGTGAGTGCTATGGTGGCGTTGACCTTCTGCCCGCTCCTTCGCCATGTGATCGGCGCTACCGTCTCTGACTAGTATGGGCAGGTCTAACTCCTCCCCGCTTTCCCTAACGTCTTCCTTCAGTTGATCGTTAGGACCCTCTTGCCCAACGGGCCAGAGGGAGGGCGGCGAGGCCTCCCGAGTTCGAGGTGCCGAGGTCGGCTTTTCCTCGCCGATCGTCACTGGATCTCTTGGACTCTGTAGTAGATCACAGACGTTCCAGCGTCGACAGTTCCTGTCCACGATGTCTCGGCACCCTCGGAGTCGATGCCGTCGTCGACTTCAAGCCATGTGTCGAGATCGAGCGAAGATTCCACCGCATAGACCCGATCGCTGCTGGATCCCCACGTCAGTGTGACCTTGTCCGCTACGCGGGAGATGCTGACGATCGTGAATGGATTGACCGGGCCCTTCCCTACGATCTGAATCCCGTTGGGCCGCGGCCGGTTTCCGTCCGCACCGTCTATTCCAGTAACGGTAAATGTCGGAGAGGTAAGCCCTTCGAAGATCACCGCGTTTGATGGCAGGGCATCAGCGGGATCGGTCGCTCTACTGAGAATGTAGCCATTGACAGAGTCGTCCCCATCCAGCGGATAGTTGCTGCCACCTGCTCCCTCCTGGAGCAGATATAGCGATGTGCCATCAATATCAAACCCGGGAGTACCGGCGCTGTCGGACGAGTGATAGACGATGACATCGTAGCCACCCTTGGTGAATTGCTCGCCCAGTCCTGACACTTCGATGAAGCCGTTCGAATGGAGATTGTCCAGATACCCAGACATCATATCGCCGTCGGCTCCGTCTCCTGGAGCTGCGCCAGTGGCCGCCCAGTTGTTGGGGCTGGAATAGGTGAGAGTGGCACTCACTCCTGCACCACTTGAGCCCAGTAGCACCTGAGGAATCGCCTCAGCCTGCCTCTCAAAGTTATTCCAGTTGTCAGCTGCCACGAACCCAGCCACCTCCGTGACCTGAGCAGAACCGCCACCGCCGCAACATGGATTTAACTGACCTCCTTCAAAATTGATACTGATGAGCGTATCCGCCGCCAGCACTGGCAGACTCGCAGCGTCCGTCGGATCAGAGCCAAGCTCGATCTCATTCGGATCACTGGCACCATCGCCATCCGTATCGGACTTCGATGGGTTCGTGGTGAATGGATTCGCGGCCAGCTCAGAGTCATCGGTGAGGCCGTCTCCGTCTGTATCTACCTTGTTCGGATCACTGACAAAGGGATTGGCCACGACTTCATCGCCATCTTTCAAGCCATCCCCATCCGAATCCGGGCGCAGTGGATGCGAGCCAGTTTTGGTCGCATCAACGAACACGCCCGTCTTGTCCTCGACGTTGTCATTCAATCCGTCATCATCGCTGTCGGCAGCACGTGGGTTGGTTCCAAGTTTGAATTCATCAAGGTTGGAGAGCGTGTCACCATCAGGATCTCCATTCGCGCCATTTACGGGGTTCGTCGACCCGTCGTCGTTCGGATCAAAATCGTTAGCTTCCTCCCAGTCATCGTCGAGCCCATCGCCGTCGCCATCAGTAATGGGAATGTTAGCGATGATCTGAATGCCATTCGGGCGTGGCCTGTTGCCGCCAGTCCCAGCTACACCTGTAATCGTGAAGGACGGGCTAGTGAGGTTTTCAAATAGAACACCATTCGAGGCCTGGGCTGTCGCGGCATCCGTAGCGGTGCTTAAAATGTAACCATTTACGGCATCGGGCCCATCCAGGGGATAATTGCTACCCCCTCCAGCCTCTTGCCTGAGGAAGAGAGAAGTTCCATCAATATCAAACCCAGGAGCGCCAGCACTGTCCGAGGAATGGTACACGATCACACTGTAGCCATTGGCTGTAAACGTGGCATCAAGGCCTTCGACCGTGATGTCGCCTCCCGTCTGAAGGTTGTCCAGATAGCCCGACATCATGTCTCCATCGCCACCGTCTCCCGGTGCCGCTCCGGTCGAAGCCCAGTTGTTGGGACTAGTGTAAGTGAGCGTAGCAGTTACGGACTCGCCGCTGGATCCAACGAGGATCTGTGGATCCACCTCGAGTTCGTTCTCAAAATTATTCCAGTGATCCGCAGGCACATAGCCGGCGACGGTCGTTACCTGAGCAGAACCGCCTCCCCCACAACAGGGATTCAACTGTCCGCCTTCAAAATTGATGCTGATCACCGTGTCGGCTCCGACCTCGGGAGTATCGTCTCCGTCCGTGGGATCAGAGCCGAGCAGGATCTCGGTGGCATCGGAGAAGGTATCGCCGTCCGTGTCGGGATTCGAGGGATTGGTCACAAATGGGTTTGCAGCCATCTCGCTGTCATCACTCAGACTATCGCCGTCCGTGTCCGTTTTGTTTGGATCGCTGGAATAAGGATTGGCCGCAACTTCGCCCCCATCGCTAAGCCCGTCTCCATCCGTGTCGGCTTTGAGTGGATGCGAGCCAGTCTGTTCAGCACTTACGAAAACTCCGCCCTTGTCCTCAACATTGTCCTCTAAGCCATCGTCATCCGTGTCGGCATCGTTCGGCTTTGTGCCAAGCTCAAACTCTTCGAGGTTGGAAAGGCTATCGCCGTCTGGATCGCCTTCCGCCCCGTTGTTGACATCGGTTTCTCCTCCGTCTGTAGGATCGAGCCCATTGTCTTCCTCCCAACCATCGTCAAGACCGTCATCATCTTCATCGACTAGCAGGCTGGTACCGATGATCTGAATTCCATTCGGCCGAGGTCGATTGCCCGCATCGCCAGCCACGCCGATGATCGTGAAAGACTCACTTGTCAATCCCTCGAAAATGACGGCGTTGGAGGCCGTTGCGTCAGCGGGATCTTCCGCTCTACTGAGGATGTAGCCGTTCACCGCCTCATCGCCCTCCAATGGATAATTGGTGCCGCCAGCGCCTTCCTGGAGAAGGTAGAGCGCTGTGCCGTCGATCTCAAATCCCGGCGTACCCGCACTATCAGAAGAGTGGTAGACAATCACGCTGTAGCCATTCGTTGTGAACTCCGGCCCAAGCGAATCAACGGTGATGTCACCTCCGTTCTGCAGGTTGTCGAGGTACCCTGACATCATGTCACCGTCTGAGCCATCTCCCGGTGCCGCTGCCGTCGCCGCCCAGTTGTTCGGACTCGTGTAAGTCAGAGTAGCCGAGATCGGGGCTCCCTTGCTATCGACAAGATTCTGGGGATCAAACTCCAGCTCATTTGCAAAATTATTCCAACTGTCTGCCTGAAAATACCCTGCGACCGTTGAGACTTGAGCCGATCCAGCGCCACCACAGCAGGGCGTCGTTCGACCGCCTTCAAAATTGATGCTGATGATGGTTTCGGCCAGTGCAGAATGCAACGAACCGATCTGTAGGCTGATGCAAACGATTGCTGCAGAAAAGGTTTTACAAATCGTCTGAGGAGCAGGGAGGAGTTTCATAGGAATTACGATCGGTGGGTTTCGGAACGGACAGGAGAACAGACTTGCCTTTCCCAAGAGGCTTCGAGCATGAGGAGGCATCTAGCAAACCAAAAGACGGTGGAATCACAGTGCGAGCAATTGGCTCAGACCACCAAATCGGTGTCTTCCCCCCCAGCGTTACCTTCCCAAGCATGAATTTCAGCTGAATAAATGGCGTTCACTCCGAAATTGTTTCCGAATTGGGTTGCAGGTAGACTGGCACATTGAGTAGCGTCGGAGCCGTAAACTTCGAACTTTACTGTTCGACCAAACTTGTAATCCCC
>JAGROY010000208.1 GCA_020439995.1 Verrucomicrobiia bacterium | reverse complement strand
AACGAGTATACCAGCGATGGCAACCTGCCGATCAGCAACTGCCTGTGCGAGCAATCCTTCAAAGCCGTGGCCACCGGGAGAAAGAACTGGCTGTTTGTGGGCAGCGAAGAAGGCGGCCGCAACGCCGCGATCCTCTTCAGCATCGTGATGAGTTGCCGCCGGATCGATCTTGATCCCTACGCCTACCTCGACGACATCCTGCGGCGGGTAAACACCCATCCCGCAAGCCAGATCGACGAACTCCTGCCCGACCGCTGGCTGCAGTCCCGGAAAGCCGAAGGCCGAGACGTAAGCGTCCGCTTGGAAGATCATCGCCCACTGCGCCGAGCCAGCTGAGTCCGCCCTGTCCACCGAGGCGACCCGGGCGACGAAAGGCTACCCTGGGTTCGCCGAACGCTAACGGTAAAGATACTTGATACTTGCCCGACTTGGCAGGCAAGTATCATCCCAACCGCATTCTCACCCACCCATTTTCTGAGGCTCACATCCATAAATAAATATGGTTAGAATATTACGAAGGATTCAATTTCAACACGCCATAATGAGCGACTCCCCAAAACGAAAAAAGCGCCCATTCCGGGCGCTTGTTTTAGAACCATCCTGGCACAATCGCGTGTGCTCCGGCAGAATTGGCGGATTCCCATCAAAAAGGAATCTGATCTGAATCATCGTCCAGATCAGGCGGAAAACTTTGTGGCGCTTCCGAGAGTGAAGCCCCCCTCGACTCACCCCCACCCCCATCTTGCGCAGACTGCGAAGCTCCTTCGTTGCCACCGTAACCACCGCCACTGTTATAACTACCGCCCCCGGACGACCCACTCCCAGAACCGCCTCCTCCTCCCGACGATCCGACGAACTCGAACGTCTCTCCGATCACTTTGAGCTGATAGCGCTTTTTGCCAGTGGTCCTGTCGTCCCAGGAATCCATCTGCAAACGCCCCTCGATGAAGATGCCTCCACCCTTCTTCATATACTGTGCGATGACCTCAGCCTTCCTCCCCCAGAAAGTAATATCCACGAACGTCACCTCCTCCCGCATCTCATCCTCTACGCGAAACTTACGATTCACGGCGATGCCCAGATCAGTAACCGCAGTCCCCTTGGGCGTATAGCGCACCTCAGGATCCCGGGTCAAGTTGCCCATGAGCATGACTTTGTTGAAAGATGCCACGACGAAATAAACGGAGTCGATCTACAGAAAAGCCGAGTCGCAGGTCGAAACTCGACCTGCGCTCACAACAATCCTACCCTTTGCGGTGGTAGTTCTGGAGGTGAACAATAGGGTTAAGCTTTAGCCGGTTTTGAAGCTTCGGAAGAGTGGTCGCGTCTGCCTGAAACTGAAAATTCACGTAGAAACCTTCGTCCAGATGACGTGCATTGTAGGCGAATTTATGCCGCCCGAGCTTGTCAATTTGCTCAAGCTTTGCACCCTCAGCCTCAATTTCACGACCAACGTCGCTAATCATTTTCTCAATGCTGTCTTCCTGCCCTTTGGTGTTCAGGACAATTACTCCTTCGTATTTTCGCATGTTTATCGTTTAATTTCAGTCAATAAAAAATGTTCAGGCACTCAACCAGCAGCACCCCGAGACCCCGGCTGACTCTTACGCTACGATTCCACCTAAAATCAACTGAGTTTTCAGCGATTTACCGAGAATTGCAACGATCGGGTCCAGCCATGAAATTCCCAGTAAAGGCGCAACCGGTCTAGTCACGACTCCTCGCCTTGCCATTCCATCGTGCCATCGCTACTTCTACACCCTCGGCGACCAGACATTCAACCGCATCGACCGCATCTTCCACCAAGACTGGCAACTCTTCCGCTTCCCGGCTGGAAAATCGGCCAAGGACGTGAGAGACCAGTGGCTGTCCGTCAGCCTCCCCCACGCCAAATCGCAACCTCGGAAATTCCTGAGTTCCAAGACAGGCTATGAGGGATTTAACCCCATTGTGCCCCCCGGCCGAGCCTTCGCGTCGAATCCGGAAATCACCAAAGTTGAGCGCAACGTCGTCATAAACGATGATGCACTGCTGCGGGGCAACTTTGTAAAACTCCGACAGCAGTTGCACAGCACGGCCACTTTCATTCATGAAGGTCAGCGGCTTAACCAGCAGTGTGTTGTCCCCTAGTCGGGCAACTTCAGCCTTCCACTTCAAGTGCGGAGTGAATGATGCAGCTGCTCGCGCTGCAAGGCGATCTAAAACAAGAAACCCGACATTGTGTCGGGTTTCGTGATACTTTTTGCCCGGGTTGCCCAAGCCTACGATAAGTTTTTCAATCAACGCACTGTGACCACTCTTGAGGTCGGAGTCGGATGAGCCATTTGCAAATGAATCACGCCCGACAGAGGGAGCCCCAACTTGCCTACTGCCAAGAAAGCGTGAGATGAACGCCCAAAGTCCCACGCAGTGAGCGGAGCACAGAATTACGCAGAAGCGGTTTCTTCAGCACCGGCATCAACTTCATCCGCGACCCGAGGTGCGGCAACCAGCGCCACAACGACGTCACCTTCCAACGTGGCGGTGACGCCAGCAGGGAAAGTCAATTGGCTAACGTGGAATGCATCGCCCAGATCGATCGACGAAATATCGCCCTCCACCCTTTCCGGAAGGTCCTTCGGAAGGCATTGAATTTCCAATGAGTGAATCTGCTGGTCGAGCAATCCGCCTTTCTTTACTCCTGCTGAATCACCAATCAACTCAACTGGAACACTGGCGTGAATCAACTCGTTCTCACGAACAGCGTGGAAATCGACATGCAACACATTGCCGCTTAGAGGATCGTGCTGAACGTCCTGAATGAGAGCAAGCTTGGTAGTGCCTTCCTCCTCGATCTCCAGATTGACAAGAATTTGCTCGCTTGCACTACCGTGAAGCAGTGAATTGAAGCTCTTTGCGCCAATCTTCAGGTTGATGCTCTCCTGTTCCGCTCCATAAACAACTGCGGGAACGAACCCCTCGCGGCGCATAGCCTTGAGTGCTCCGGAACCACTGCGCTTACGAGTGTTGACTTTTAAGTGATGTGTCTTGGACATGGTAATTGGAAAAATGCGTGTTTGATCGCAATCGAACAGGTAAACAACAGGGCAAATTCAGCTTAGGCAATCAAGTCCGCCCCTCCCGTGAAAGCGCGGATACTAGACGAACGATTTCGCGTTGTCAACGGCTCCCACTCTCGGATTCCTGGATTCCTGGAATGGAAGGCAAATTTCGGAGCGGGTCTACTGGGCTGCAATAGACCTGAGGGGCACCTCCCTTAAATAAGAGCGGATTGGAACACAGACTGATGAGAATTCCCACTGCTGAGCACTGATCGTTTACAGCTAAGAATCAGCGATTTAGAAACTCCCTCATCTAGAAGAAGCAAACCCTCCTTTTTCCATCCACCGCCACGCACTCGATATAGCGGTTTGGGGATCAGAGTGACGCGCCTCCCACCCTAGCCGATCCCGTGCAAGGCTCGGATCAGCCACCAAAATAGCTGGATCACCTGGCCTGCGTGCCTCAAAGGTTACCGGAACGCGCTTTCCGGTGACTTGCTCCACAGTGGAGATAATCTCTTTGACACTTGTCCCCGTGCCAGTCCCCAAATTGCACCGGAGGGACTCATCACCTGAAGCAAGCAGATCCAACGCCGCAGCGTGAGCCGTGGCCAAGTCATCCACATGGATATAGTCCCGGATGCACGTACCATCGGGCGTGGGATAGTCGGAACCGAAAACTCGGACTTCGGGAATGGTGCCTTTCGCCGCCATCAACACTAGCGGAATTAAATGCGTCTCGGGGTCATGATCTTCACCCAACATTCCATCGATCGCAGCCCCACAGGCATTAAAATACCGAAGACAGACTGAACGCAAACCGAACGCCCTCTCGCAGTCATCGAGCACCTGCTCAAACATCCGCTTGCTGTGACCATATGGATTTACAGGGAACTGCGGCTCGGTCTCCGTGATCGGAATCGTAGTCGGCTCACCATAGGTCGCACATGTTGAGGAAAAAACGAACTTTTGGCAACCATTTGCCCGCATCGCCTCCAGCAAGTTCAGCGGAGCAGCGAGGTTATTCCGGTAATACTTCAGAGGGGCATGCACCGATTCCCCTACATAAGCAAAGGCGGCAAAATGAATCACAGCATCAAACCCATACGACGAAAACAATTTCTCCAACAGTCCGCGATCCGCGATGTCCCCATTCACTAGCTCAACGCCGGAGTCGACAATGGCCTCCGGATGGCCACAAACAAGATTATCCAGAACCACGATTCGATGCCCCCTCCCTGCCAGCAGATGAGTCGTGTGCGAGCCGATATAACCGGCGCCTCCTGTGATGAGCAGCTTCATCCGACGTTCGAACCTTACCCTATGCGAAAAAGAGAAGTGACTGATTTGCCTTCGTGTATCCGCCGAATCCCCTCACCCAAGAGTTCTGCTACCCCAACCACAGTCACCTTTTCCCCTTCGGCCATAGGGACACTGTCCGTGCAAATGAGCTCTTCGATTTCCGATTCCTTTAACCGCGCCAAAGCAGCATCATTCAGCACTGCGTGAGAAACGCCGGCACGAATGGATTTCGCACCGTGCGCCTTCAACAACCGGGCAGCTGCGGTCAGAGTCCCTGCCGTTTCAGTCATGTCATCCACAATCAGCACATCCTTACCCTCCACCTCACCGACCACATACTGCGCCTCTACCTCAGTCGCGCTCTTTCGGTGCTTAGCAACGATCGCAAAGCCACACTTCAGAGCCTGGGCGTAAGCATAAACCATCTTGATCCCCCCTACGTCAGGCGAAACCACCACAAAATCATCCGGATTCTCGTAGATCCTCTGGTCACGCAAATGCTTGATCAAAAACGGCGCCGCGTAAAGATGATCGACAGGAATGTCAAAGAACCCCTGAATCTGCCCAGCATGCAAATCCATTGTGAGCACACGGGTAACACCCGCCGCCACCATCAAATTCGCAACCAATTTCGCCGTAATCGGCACCCTGGGCTGATCCTTCCGGTCCTGCCGAGCATAGCCAAAAAACGGCAAAACTGCGGTGATCCTCTCCGCCGAGGCCCGCCTCGCCGCATCCACCATAATCAACAACTCCATCAAGTTCT
This sequence comes from Verrucomicrobiia bacterium, assembly GCA_020439995.1. Lineage (GTDB taxonomy): Bacteria > Verrucomicrobiota > Verrucomicrobiia > Verrucomicrobiales > DEV007 > JAGROY01. The sequence continues at coordinate 14,084 of JAGROY010000208.1, read as the reverse complement.
GATTCGTCGGAGGACACGTCGGCTGAACAATGAACACATCACACCCGCGGACATTCTCATTGATCTGAACGAAAGTCTCGCCATCAGGGAATGTCGTAACCGTCGTGTCAGTACGAGCCACCTCAAGATAAGAACAAATGCGATCAGCCAGATCAGGGTGAGAAGATCCGGCAATGATTTTGTAGTCGTAGGGAGATCTGAACATAGGGATTCGCGCTTTGCGCGAGTGGGAGGGTCAGGCTGAGCCTGAGTGGGAATTTCTTGCTGCGCAAGAGTATGAAAGTACGAAAGTGGGAAGGTTAGAGAGGCACCGCTTCGCCGCCGTTGGAATCTCCTGCGGTGCAGACGTGGGAACTTCGGGCGGAACCCGTGTACGATTTTCTTGCTAGCGCAAGACTACGAAGGTTGGAAGGCGAACGGAAGCGCTACGCAGAAGTAAGAAGAAGCGACGGTCGAAATATTTTCAACAAGCTGCCTGCGGCTTTTTTCACCTTCCCACCTTCACACTCAGGCGTAGCCTGAAATTCCCACTCGCGCAAAGCGCGGAACTCACACCTTCCCACTGGCGCCCCGCGCCATCTCATCATAAATCCATCGATAGGTCTTTTCCATGCCATCGCGGAGGCGGATCGATGGAGCCCAGCCAAACAACTCGGTGATCCTCGTATTATCCGAGTTACGCCCATTGACGCCCTTCGGAGCGCTTAAGTTGTAGTTCCGCTTCACTTTGATTCCAGCGATCTCTTCAACAATATCCACGAGCCCGTTAATCGTGACCACCTCATCACTACCGAGATTCAACGGTTCAATCACATCTCCCTCCAGAAACATAACAGTTCCCTTCAGGCAATCATCGATATACATAAAGCTTCGCGTCTGCTTCCCATCCCCCCAAATTTCCATCTCATGATTTCCAGACATCTTCGCTTCAATAATCTTTCGGCACACCGCAGCTGGAGCCTTCTCACGCCCCCCCTGAAATGTGCCATGAGGCCCATACACATTGTGATAGCGAGCGACCCGGGTCTGTAACCCAAAGTCTTCCCTAAAATGCCGACACATCCGCTCACTGAAGAGCTTTTCCCACCCGTAACCATCTTCCGGCATCGCAGGATACGCATCCTCTTCCCGCAAAGGCACGACATCCTCACTCTTTTGCTTGTCAGCATTGTAAACGCAGGCCGACGAAGAATAGAACAGCCGCTCCACACCAGCATCCCTCGCAGCCATGCACATGTGTGTATTAATGAGAACCGTAAGCATACAAAGCGCCTTATTATTCTCGATGAAACCCATTCCCCCCATGTCAGCGGCAAGAGTATAGACATGCTGCATCCCATCGACCGCCTCGTGGCATTTCTGCAGCAGAGATAGATCAGCAACCACGTTCTCAACTCCATCGTGTACCTGATACCATTGATCCAATGGCTTAACATCGACGGAGCGAATGCGCTCGTAACCGAGCTCTTTCATTCGATTGACCAAGTGGCCGCCAATAAAGCCGCCTCCCCCTGCTATTAGAACGGACTCTCTCAATGTTGCCGCCCCAGTCTTAGTGCAACCTATAGCGTTTCGCTCCGCATGCCTGCAGCAGAAGCCGACCAAGAAACAAAGGATTGTTCTTGACATAGCGCCACCAAAGTCTCCGAGGTTCCTGACATACTCGAAACAACCATTCCAAGCCGCTACGTTGCATCCAACGAGGTGCCTGCCTTACTACATTCGAGTGAAAGTCAAACGCAGCGCCTACTCCGATCATCAATGTCGTATCCAGTTTCCCCAAATACTCAGCCATAAATTTTTCCTGCTTCGGAGTGCTGAGTCCAACCCAGATGATATCAGGCTTTACTTCCGCAACCTGCAACCTGAGGCTCTCCGCCTCCTCATCTGAGAGAGGACGAAAGGGGGGGGTGTATGTCCCAACGATTCTACTTCCGGGAAACTGACACTCCAGCTGCTGCTTCAAAAGTTCAGCAACACCATCCTTCCCACCGTAAAAAAAGTGCTTCATATTGCTGAACTCTTTCCGTCCAAACACCTCAAGCATCAAATCGGGCCCGTAAACGCGACCAATACGATCACCGAACCCCTCCATCTTCCCAACCCAAACCAGAGGCATACCATCAGGCGTCACTAAGCAAGCGTTCCGCAAAATAGATTTAAACCGCCCGTCTCGCAAAGCCTCGGTGATTCCGTGAGCGCTTGTAACGCAAACGTAGCCCTTACGACTGTTCTCCAACATTTCAAGCAACGTGTCGGTGGCGGTGCCTAAGGTTATTGGCGAAACCCCGATACCAAGCACGTTCACCCACGCGTCTCTACTACTTCCAGCACCTACACCAACCGCCCCCTTCGGCACCGGCATTTGAATCGAAGGTAATCGATCCTCAGCTGTTCGCCGCATACCAAGCACATGATCGCGTAACAAATACCAGCAATACAGCGAGTTATACTTTAGATAGCGCCAAAATAGTCGCTTCGGTTCCGACGCCAAGCGGAAAGCCCACGTCAAACCACTTCGCTGCATCCACTCGGGAGCGTCGGACTTTGTCCCAGCGTTCACGTCAAAAGCGAATCCCACCGCAAGCACCACCCCGCGATTGAGTTTGTTCAAATTCCTTGAGATCCAATCCTGCTGTTTAGGAGTTCCAAGCCCGACCCACACAAAATCCGGTTGCAAGAGATTAATTTCATCAATGATTCCAACTTCGTCATCCTGACTAAAGTAACCATTGTGGCTGCCTACCAGGCAGAACTCATCGTTCTCCTTTTGGAAGAACTGAATCAGACGATCCAGGCAGTCTTGGGAAGCACCGAGAAAATAATGAGTAAACGGTGACGGCGAATTCACCACGCACTCTCTCATAAACGTAGGACCATAGACACGGTCGTCCATCTCCCCCCCGAGTAACTTAATCGTAAAATAGAGGATCTGGCTATCTGGAACAAAGTAGTCAACCGAGGCAGTCATCTCCGCGAACTTCGACTCGGATCGCCGCATAGCCACAATATGCACATTGCTAAAATCGACCGAAAGCGGACGCCTAGTCTTGTCACCGACGTAATCCTGAAGCTTTGCCGTAAGCTCACTGTAGGAAGTATTCAAGCATCTCGTGCCAATAACATCTGTGAATCTATCACTCATTCCTCTCGTTACTTCTGACCGGAGCCGCACCTACTACGCCACGAGCAATCAATATTCCCCACCAGAAACACACGCTCCGTGGATCTGCTCGAGAATCCGCTTGAGTCCAAACTGGTAGTGCCACTCGGGGTAGTCAGCCTGAAACCGTCGGACATCGCTGACCCACCAGACATGATCACCAATTCGATTATCCTCGACATATTCGTAGTTGAGTTTCTTTCCAGCGATTTGCTCGCATAGATCAATCGCCTCAAGCATCGAACAGTGGGAATGTCGACTCCCGCCGATATTGTAAACCGCCCCACTCTTTGGTGCGTTGTAAAACTCCCAAAACGCACTCACCAAGTCCGCACTGTGAATATTGTCACGCACCTGCTTTCCTTTGTAGCCGAAAACTCGGTAATGTCGACCTTCCACTGTACACTTCATCAAATAAGATAGGAATCCATGCAATTCAGCTCCAGCGTGGGATGGCCCAGTCAAACAGCCACCACGAAAACATACCGTTGGAATATTGAAATACCTTCCATATTCTTGCACCATTACATCTGCAGCCACCTTGCTCGCGCCAAACACGGAGTGCTTGGTCTGGTCAATGGACATCGTTTCGTCAATCCCTTCGCGAAAACCGTGGGTCGAATCGATCTCCCACCGTTTTTCTTGTTCGACGAGCGGCAACTCGTTCGGTGTGTCGCCATAGACTTTGTTGGTGCTGGTAAAGATGAATGGGGCCTCCGGGCAGTGCTTGCGGGCCGCCTCAAGAAGATTCAATGTCCCGACTGCATTGACGCCGAAATCCGTAAGCGGTTCGCGGGCCGCCCAATCATGGGAAGGTTGAGCTGCAGTATGAATCACGACAGACACATTCCGACCATGCTCCGAAAAGATCCTATCGATCGCATTCGCATCGCGAATATCGATATCATGATGGCTATAGTAAGCTAACCCCCTCTCTAACTCGCTACGCTTATTACTAGTCGACGCAGAATCACCGAAAAACACGCGCCGCATGTCATTGTCAATACCAACGATCTGGAATCCCTGCTCATGCCAGTGTTTTGATGCTTCCGACCCAATTAATCCAGACGATCCAGTTACAATTGCAATTTTCATCAATCAGCTGTTAAAGATTATTCACACTCATGAAAAGAGGCAGCTCACTCACTGCGACAAACACTTTCCCTTGCCCCGACGAGACAAGATGAAACGCTTGCTGGCACTCAATTACCCTTGGAATGATGTAGCCCTCGAAAGCCACCTCACCTGGCACATCCAACATAGTCTGGCTGGCCGTCCTCTCACCATCAACCAGCATCTCAAATGGCTCCGACGAAGCAATAATTACTTTCTTCCCGAAGTCCTGCCCCGTCGCATGGAACACACTATCTTTATCCAAGCTCCACACTACGTAGGGATCTCCACCGAACACGCTTGCCAGTTCGATTCGAAATTCGATTTCCGAATCAGTGACATTCTCAAAATCCGATGGGGCTTCACACCTGATGATCGCCTCCCATTCCGACTCCAATGAAATTCGCTCCTTGGTAAAGGCGGCAAGTTCAGCGACACCGCTATCCTTGGCTTTCACGTCGGATAGATAGACCAGCCGCCTCCTGAGAGATCTTTCATCGCAGATCACGAATGGATTTTTCTCCAGAAATCCCTTCTCCCTTGATATGATCGGGTACTTGCCTTGAAGAACTGCGCCGAGCCCAAGGTATGCACTCATGGGCGTTCTATAGATAGGAACAACGCCATCCTCGGTGGAAGGAAATTCAACTGTCGCTACAGCATTCCAAACCCGCTGGTTGTGGTCAAACGGGCACTCTTTTGCATTTCGTAGTTTAAACAGAAAACTACCATAGCTGCCCATCGGCCACAGTCCATCAGTTGTGGGGAATAATGTAGGATCCAAAAGCACAACACTAGGTCGAGTCGCATCCAACATGCGCACCCCAACCACCATCGGCACCAGAGTCGAAACCAGAAGCATCGTGCATGCTAGTCTCCTTTGTCCGGAAGCCAGCGTTATCAGCAACGCCGCACCACGGCTACTGGAAACAACAATGAGCAATCCCATCGCCGTAGTCAACAAATGCCTGGGAGTGAAAAACTGTGGTGCATAAATACTGAACGGCATCAACAAAACCAAGACGCCAATCCCATAAGTGACTCGCCTTCGCGCTTTCCCAAAAGACGCCTCTCTAACCATCCTCCAGATAAATGTTAATAATAACAGAAGGCCTCCCACACCGAGACCAAAAGTCAGATAAGCTGCAAAAATCTTGGGAAAGAAGAAGAAATCATAGAATGAACCACTGGCTCTTTCAGTCAGAGACCTTCCCATCACAATTGCTAAGAACCCGGAAGCCGCTAAGATCCAGCCCTGGCGCCAGCAGAGGAAGCCTCTAAACGTCGGCCGCGGACTCAAACACCAGACTATAGCCGGAATGAGCAACACTGCATCCACCCTGCAGGAGACTGCTAACCATCCCAGCAGCCCGAGAATGATTCCACTCACCCACGTATTGACGTAGTGGCTTCTGATGAGAACCACCAGCCACCCAACCGCTCCAGCGCTGATAATATTGGAACTGGCCAACGGAGCACTGAACAACAGAACCGGCCCAAGCAACACCGAAATCACCGCGATACAGATTACTCCCCTAGCGCGAATGTTCCATAACATCGCAACGATACCCGAAAGAAAAAACAAGCATGCGCCCGCATTCGTGATCGTCAGTACGGTAAATGGATCATCCACCGCAAGCCCTAACACTCCCCTTGCCACTTCTATTACCAGAGACAGGAACCAATAGGATCCGAACTGTTTATCGTATATGTAGAAGCCCGGGGAACTAAAATCTGCTTGCCCACTCACGAGGGCATAGGCACCCGCAACCAGAGAGGCCTGATCGCTTTCTCTGATCACGGGCCCTACGGTATTCAGAGCTACCAGGCACCATACGATCAAGAAACAGCGAAGCAGAATTCTACAATTGCTACTGGAGTTAAAATTGACCAAATTCATCAATCACACATCCTGCTGCAACCTCTTTACCCACTGCAACTTCCTTACGCATTGTGATAAATACTGACCGTGAAAACAACTGCCCACATCGCAAGTGCCAGACCTATCACAGGATCGCGAAACACCAACATTTCTGGTGTTTCAACAAGATTATCGCGCTGCACCAGTCGAAAGTAACGTGAAAGGCCAAGTAGCATCGGCACCATGGACAAATAAATGAGCGCGTCTCCTCGCGTTGAGCAATAGCCAGCGAAACATATGGCCGAAAGACCTGCCGTCCCGATCACCAACCCGTCCAGCATCGGCACAGAATATTGGGTAGGCCGACCGACAGCAATCGCCGATCGGGAATCGCCGAGTCCCTGCCCGTGAAGTCGAGCAATTTCCGAACGCCGTTTGCCAAATCCAAGGAGCAATGCCAATGCGTAGGTACAGCCCAGTAGCCAGTAAGTAGGAACGATATTGACCGCCACGCTCCCAGCAATCACACGCAACACGAACCCAGATGCAATGATGCCTACATCAATGACTGGAAGCAGTTTCAGCCCTAAGGAGTAACCCAGATTTGCTGCCATGTACACTGCAAGCCAAGGAATCACTGTAGACAACTCACACAAATGTAGAACCGCAAAGGCCGTTACACCAGCAATTCCTGAAACCGATAGCGCTTGGCGCTCGCTTAGGGCACCAGCCGCTACCGGTCTTCTTCGCTTAAGAGGATGGAGGCGATCGCGGGGAGCGTCGATGACATCATTCCATGCATAAACGGCGCTTGAAGCAAAACAGAAGGCTACAGCGGTAGCAATGGCGCTGCCCGTCTCAGCGGAAAAAAGAGAACCATGGAAGAAGCCTCCAGCAAAACAAAATGCATTCTTTGTCCACTGCGTTGGCCGCACTAGGCGGACAACCCCTGAAACCTTCGGAAACTGATCTCGCCGTCTGCGAGGTTGATAGCTCATTCACACTCAGCCTGGGTCGGTTCTATCACTGCGAAATACTGAAGCCGCCCACCGAACAGCCAGTTCACACCCGTTGGATAGAGCCGCATGGAAGTAATCTCGCTAACAATATGAGCCCCCAACCGTGAAAAAAGGTGATGCCAACCCGCGCAGGTCCGATACCTGTAGATACACTCCACTCCATATGCTGTATTCGCAAGCCAGTCCATGAGCGCTATTCTGTGGATGGCAAGCACTCCATCTAATTTGTGATCTTTAATGATGACTGATTTCCTGCAAACCCGCAGACATTCCTTAAGCAAAATATCATCGTCCCATTCATGATGCAAAACATCAGCAACCAACACGTGATCGAATGCATTGTCAGGAAAAGGGAAAAATGAAGTCTCGATTTGGGTTACACCGATCCTGCATCCTTCTCTCGGAAATCGCTCGACTCCCTCGACCTTTAATTCCAACTCATTTCCCAGGCGCACACCCAACTCTCCGCCACCGCATCCCACATCAAGAAGGGAGTCTCCCCTTCTTACCGAATAACTGACCCGCTTAATTAACTCACTCACTCGCGCCTCATAAATCGGCTTGTGGAGCCATCTAAACAGCCACTTGCTCATTCACAACAATCGTCACAAAGCAACACACGCATAACTACACAAAAGATATCATTCAAGTCTAGATCCACGCTCCTATTGGGTACTTGCCTCGGCACCTAACGACTTTTGAAACGTTGGCGCGTATTGCCGAATAAAATCAAAAGCACGTTCGCGTGCGGCTCCTTCCGCCTCAGCTCCCTCACCAAGCACCGTCACCATCACGCTCGGATAGGCCCAACGATCGTTAATGTTCCGGAAAATGTTATTGGCCGCCGAAAGCATGATTCGCTGCCAAGCGTGTGGTGTTGAAACATCCCTTCCGACCCACCAGTATACGTAATGGGCTCGAATCTTCACGGTCCGGCCGTCCTGAGTCTCCGCTTCCCTTACTAAATGCAAATCCATCACCTCAAGCGGGCCACCGCCTGTATCCAACTTCACCACCTCGCGTTTGGGAATCGACCAACCTTGCGCCGTTAAACAAACCTCAGGCCTGTGCAGGCTGCGTTTGTCTCCTCCACTCAGAATCAAAGTCGCCGAAAGGCTTGCCCATGACTTCATCTCTTCCGAGGCGCCATAAGGAAAGTAACGACGTTTGACCGTTTCGGTGTCGCCAGGAAGCCAATACTTCTCTTCCTCAGAAACAGGGATCTCCTCGCCGTCTTGGCCAGGAACAACCTCAGGCAACCGCATAACAATCCCTGCCTCAGGATTCATTGCTGCATTAGGGAAAACATGGCATAACCCCACTGTGGTCGCCGCCATCATCACAAAAATCACCGTCCTAGCTGTCAATCCAAGCCTCATCATTCGGTCTAGTTAATGCTCATCAAAGGTGGCCTGCTTTACAATCACCAATCTTTTGCTTGAGCTACGCCGCCCTCGCTTCATGAACTGAACCAACAACGTCATCCCAGCAAGCGATACCGCAAAAACCGCAAAGCCCGCCATTAGGTGGTACGTCGACGGATCATGCTCTCCTTTGCCGATCGCCATCTCCGGCCCAAGCGATAACACACCGAAATAAAGTAAGACCATGCGCACGAAATTGCCCATGATTGCCATGAACGGAACCGACAGCACCAATAATAGTCGATGCCAACCGTTCTTCAGCGCCAGATATCCGTAAAGCAACGCGATCATAAACAGTGCAAACAACGACCGCAACCCACTACAAGCGGCAGCCACATTCAGACTGAACCGCTCGCCCAGTTCCCGCCCCTCCATCGGCGCGGAAAGGATCGCTGTACCATTCGCCAACGCTGGATCGCCAACAACATTAAGGAAGCCAGCCGTCAACTTAACCATTATCATTTGCAAAGGGAAACTGACGGGTTCGATTAAAAACCTTAAAGGCCAAACCAGTGCCAGCAGGATCCAGATCCAGAAGCCTTGCTTGAACCACCTCCATCCCAGGAACCAGAGAACCACTCCAGCGACCAGAATCTGGCCAGCAGCGAAACCAATGTATTTCTCGTTCGCCTTGTAACCTGCAAAATAGATAAAAAAACCTAAAAACAATGTCCCTAGCCCCAGAAACACTGACGGTTCTACGTCAAGCTTCGCGAATTGATGACGAGTCAGCCAAATAACCAGAATAACAGCAAACGGCACGAAATATCCAAAACTCCATTCAGCACCATCGGCCTGATAACCATGCTGCATGTCTGACCAGAGCGTGGAGCGCTCGAGCCAATATCCGGTAGCATAGGGCTGGACAAAGAACATATAGCCGAGGACACCAATTGCGGACGCCCCCACCCACCAAATTCTCTTGTTTGTTAGTTGACCTACCATAAATAATCAGAGTGGACGATCAATCGCCGATACACAGGCCCTTTGGTCATTCCTATTGCTTCATCTCGAGGGTTTTTGACATTCGCATCCTGATGCACTTTGACATGCGACGCATCGAGATTGCGCAGTTTTCCGTGCTGAAGTTCCTCGGCCACGGCTCGCCAGATAATGTCGATGGCACCGCTTTTGGTGCAGCGGTAAAACCGGGTGTAGGCACTTTGCCATTTGCCAAACACTGCTGGCAAGGCTCGCCAGCGGATACCCTCATGCATGATATAAAAAATGCCAGCAACGACGTCGACCAGATCAAGACGTTGGCCTCTGCCCCGCTTGGATTCAAATTCCCTCAGGGACGGAACAATCACTTGGCGGATAGCAAAATAATACTTCTTTGAGACGTGGTTCAATGAGTCATTCGTTTAAACAGACTATAAACTTCATAATTACAATTATTATTATTATTATTGCAAACGTACCCTAGATGGGTGAGCGCCTGTGCGCCAGTGGTATGCGCTGGAGTCAGAATGGATCCGAGCAGGTGCTTTCCTTACGAACCTTAACTTACGAACCTTAATCAAGAGCACAAACCGCTGGAACTCATCTTGGCACAAAAATCACAGCACGGTTTCTCAAAAATCACCCGCCGTCCCCGACCATTAAGCAACAAAAAATAACATTAATACCATACATCATACCAACCGCCCGCGCCCCCTAGTACGGCACGGCGGAAATAAGCGATAGAAGCCAAGAGGGCTGCGGATTGATAATCAACATGTTGCGTCTGAAATGGAATATCGCGAACTTCTACCGCAGTGCAATAGATTGAAGTCGTAAAGTTTATTTATTTACGCCGCCTTATTTGAAGCAGTTTGAAAAACTACAGTTTTGCGATGTTCAAAGTTCGACTAAACCGGATTCTGCTGCCCTTTCCAGCCAGGTTCTTCATTTCAGTGAGAAACCCTTGCCTCAAACGTTGATCACTCGACTGTCTCGATCGACCCGGGCTTCCTCGACCAACTCCTTAAAACGATCACTCCACACTGAACCACTCACGTTGGCTTCTAGCCAAGCCCTTCCCTTTGATCCAGTCGACACCACCAATTCACGATTCGAAACAAGCAAGCGAATCACCTCAACCCATTGGGTTCGGTCTCCGCGCTCAAGCACCCAACCGGTCTCGCCATGATTCACGACCTCAGGCATGCCGCCTACACGACTGGTTACAAACGGGACAGACTGCTCATAGGCTTCATAGGCAATTGTAGACAGCGGCTCCTCCCATATGGAAGGAAATAATACCCCTAATGAGGATGCAATGATTGATTTCTTCTCTTCGCCTGCGACATACCCAATAAATCTGACGTTGTTTATTCCGCGTTGTTCCAACTCTGCCTTCAGCTCTCCTTCGCCCAAGACCCACAATTCAACATTTGCCAGTGCTTCATCTTCAAAGAGCCCCACTAGAAACTCGATGCCTTTTTCTGGAACCAAGCGTCCGACAAATACAAAATAAGGAAGCCTTCCTTTTAAAACAGGTAATGACGGAACTGGCATTGATATCTCCCAGCAATGATGAAGCCACCTCAGTCGATCAGGATACCAATTCCCTTGACGAAAAAGGCCTGACATGTATTCGCTAACCGCTACCCAGCGATTTACATGATCAAAACTCCCCTTCCATCGGTGCCCAATATCTACCGCCGCAGCCATTGAGGTTTGCAATCGACTCCCTCGCCAACTTCCCGCAAGACATTCCCTGAAAACTACGCTCCCGCCCCCCGGTTGAAGCACCTCGCCGTTTGCCATAAGCGTACCACTGGGACTAATTGGTTTAAAATTGTGCAACCATTGGAGCATCGGAACTCTCAGCTTAGCCCCCAAATGATAGACTCCGTATGATATCACAGGTCGCAGGTTGTGCATCAGCCACACATCCGGCTGGCATTCCCGGGAGCAGCGCTCCAGTTCGGCAAGAACAGATCGATTCCAGAACATCCTCAGGGCAGCCTTGCAGGTACCAAGATTCGACATCACGGGCAGTGGATCAACCCAAAAGCGCTTAACTTCGATTCCGTTCAACTCCAACTGCCTGGCCATCCGATTGGCCGAATTCTCTTCGCCACCAAACTCACGATACCTATTGAATATTTGTAATACGGTCACACTGTTCGTTCGAAGTTCATCATTCCAACTCGGAGAACAGCTCCAGAAGATCGGAATAACGCTTCTCCTGCTCACTACTCAAGCGCATGTAGAGAGCCGCCCGAATGTGCGGAACAGCCTCCAAGAACTTCCCTTGACGAATTAAGTGCTCCGCATACTCAATCCTGATCACACGATTGTTCTGACTCCATGACATTTCCCGCTTAAAGTGCGCCTCTGCATCTTCAAATCTACCGAGAATACTCAGTGATTTAGCAAGCCCGACGCGCGCATCAAAGTTGTGAGGGTACTCAGAGATTACTCTTTCATAGCAAGGAATCGCCTTTTCCCTCCAATCATTCGAAATCGATTCCCAATCTGGGGCTAATGCTAGCGTCACATAACGATCAGCAAGAAGCAAAGGCACATTGAAGTTTTGAGCATCCAGCGCCTCTGCCTCCTTCAATACTTCCAGAGAATCGAGTGGGTCAAGCCTCCGCCCCGCAATCAGATTGCCATCAGCTTTGGCCCAACGGATTCCCGGAACAGCCAGCAGGAGTAGCGAGATGCATCCTCCCGCTTTCATCAGCAGCCCCCCCCCGCTCCGCAAAGTTTTCTCTCCAGTATCACGTCTCGGAAGTGAGACGGAGATGCATCCAAGCCCCATACCGAAACTCAACATGATTGGCCATATATGGAAACTGAAATCCGCGACTGCATTGACTAGAAGCACCGCGCAACTGGACAAACCAAAAACCAGCGGGATGATCGTCGATTCATCAGATTGTTTTCTGTCCAGGCGAAACAAGCCTACGACTCCTAATCCAAGGTGCGAAACCACTCCAATTAAAGTGAAAGCTACACCCAATATACCATATTCGGCCAATAACTGCAGATAATCACAGTGCGCATAAACAGCATTCATGTCCCTTTTCGTACCGTAAATCCAATTCTCTTCCCGCTTTCGGTATTTGCGTTCATAGTAAGCGTAAGAGCGTGAGCCAGTCCCGAGATAGCATCGCTCTTCAGACTGCCGAAGCGCCCACTTCCACAGGTAACTCCGTGCGCTCAGATGCTTAAAGGCCTTGCCCCCAAAATGCGTGTCCAACTGTTTGTAAGCACCATAGCCAAACAAGATGATGATTGCTACCACCCCTCCCATTATTATCTTGGAAATCATGCTACTCCCCGAAAACCTGCGATTGATCAGGGCTCCAATCGTTACAGTGAAAGCCCCACCCCCGAACGCAACGATACCCATTCTGCTCGTTGACAAGACGATTGCGTAGGCCATGACAGCGAAAACAATAAGAACCAACCATCGCAGTCGAGAGTTCGAAAAGAGGCCGTAGCAGAGGTACCACATCGAACTAGCAGCCACAAAGCAGGCAAAATGGTTTCCACTCACAAAGAAGCCACTTGCGGAATCCTCAACAAAGCCTCGGGTCCATCCGGCGGCTTGAAAAGCCCAAAACGCTGAATCGACGTGATATTGGTATATACCTACCAAGGCGTTGCAAAAGCCGACGAATGCCAGAGCCCAAAGAAATCCCCTAATCACTACTCCAGAAGACAAGCCAATGAGAATGTAAGCCATCCCAAAGCACCCCAGAAGTAACAGATCCAATCGACCAAAGTATGCGACATCTGCATTAAGCGCTCTCCACGTCAGATAGAGACAAGCGCATGCAAGAGTTACTGCACACACTATGGATATACGAAAGCCACTGCCACAGGACAGAATCCCCGTGAGCACCGCCGGAATTAAGCACCCAATCGCTGGCCACAAAAACCACGTTACCGTACCCGTAGCGTAACAACCAAACAGTATAATACTCAGGCACCCGCTTACAAGCGATACTACCGACAACACACCAAGCGAACGATCTACTTTCAATCGGGAATGACTTAATCGCTGAAATTCAAATCATTACTGGCAATCGACTAAGAAGCAGGATGTTCTCAGCCCGGAACCCGACTTTCATCCCTAATTCCGGGCGAATCGTTTCCATCCTTGGATATGACGTAGACAGCATTGCTCAATTTATCCCTTCCCTGGCTATACCATTCGGCAGCCATGAAACTGGCAAGTAGCCAGAAATAGAAGTTAATTGGAAAGGTCTCAAGCGCTGACTGGTTCGCAAGCCCACTTGCAAGGATTCCAACAAAACACGAGAGCGAGAGGAGATAGAATTTTCTGCAAACGGCTGCCCTAATTTTAAACAATAGCGTGTGCGCCTTATAAATTGCCGCCCCCCCCAAAATGAGAATGAACGTGACGGGCACATATCCCAGCAACAAAATGGTTTCGGTAAATAAGTCATGTGTTAACCTTGCATCCGTCTGGAAGCTGCCCTTACTGAAGATGTATCCAAACGGCTGCAACATTTCGGACTGAGTCATTAGCGTTTTGAAAC
>JAGROY010000207.1 GCA_020439995.1 Verrucomicrobiia bacterium | reverse complement strand
CGGCTGAATTCCAGAAAAGGCCCGATGCACACCGACAAGGAAACCTATCAAATCTTCAGGCGATTCCCGCAGCTGCTCTTCGAGCTGGCAGAGATCGACGATCCTGGCAAGTGCTCGATGGAAGCAGTTACTGTAAAGTCACTCCAGCGCAGCATGGACGGCCTCGTGCGTCCGGAAGATCCAGATCAGCCGTTGAACATCATCGAGATCCAGTTCCAACGGGCGGACAACATCTATAACCGTATCGTCGTCGAGATGGCGCTGGTGCAGGAGGCCAACGACATGCGTTCCGTGCGTGGTCTCATCTTCTTCGCCAGCCGCAGCCTGGACCCGACAGTCGCTCCGTGGACGACTTGTGTGCAAGCGGTGATGCTCGACGAGGCGCTCGCCCGCCGCGAGGCAGCCCTGCCTGATGATCCCTTCGTGGCAGTGTTCAAACCGGTGTTCGAATCCGACGACAGCAAACTTGAAAAAGAAGCCGCGACACACTACCGTCACCTTCAAATCAGTGACCAACTGAACACCGATCAGGCGGAGACGTTACAGATGGTGTTCTTGGGTTGGTTTCTCGAGCGCTTCCGTGACCGCAGCCACAAAGAAATAGCCATGATCCTAGACTTACCAGACATCGAAGATACCCGCGCTGGCAGAGAACTGCTGGAAAAGGGCCTTGAGCAGGGCTTGGAACAAGGCGTGGAAAGCAGTGTTCTATTGATTGCAAGAAAGCGCTTCGGCGTCCAATCCATCGACAAGGAACTGGAAGCGGCAATCCGCGAGCTGCGCTACCCCGCGCTGGAGCAATTGCTGGGAGATCTTCTCGATCTACCGGACCTTGAAGCGCTGCGGCGCAAGGTGACAGAGCTCCAGCAAGCCGATTAGCACAGCGCTTTTGCAGGGAAAATCGTTTTCTGGCGGATAACAAGATCCCCCATCCATCACTGCTCGGCACCAGCGACTCGCAAATGCCGTTCGATAAGCTGTTGAATCTCGCCATCCGGATCGCGGAGCAGTCTGGGGCTCCAGAGGCGGTGAAGATCCCAGCCCTGCGCGCGGAAAATCAGGTTACGAAAACGCTTCCAGTCGATGGGATCCGGAGTCTTGCGGTAGCGGTTAAAATCGGTGAGCACCCCGATGGTGACATCTTCCGGCAGCTGCGGATGAATCATCGCGATGTCGATGCAGAAACCATCATTGCCCCAGTGGACGGCATTGGCCGCCTTGTGACTGTGCGCCAGGTTCCGGCCAAGTGCGGTCGCCACAGCGGAAGGCGAACTAGACTGGTGTACAGCGCAGTTCGCAGGCCCGCCGCTGCGCAATGTCTCAAGGTGATCTTGATAGGATTCGAACACATCCTCAAGGTGCTCGGCATAGCGAAGGTAGGCGTAGAGCAGGTGACGCCCGGTGACGCGTTCGCCCGGGCCGGGTAACTCCGCTCCAGAATACTCGCCGCGCGGAATCGACGTGAACACATGAATGGCACTGCGGGCGCGGGTCACCAGAACATTGAGCCGGCGCTCGCCCCCCAGGCGTGAGAGCGCTCCAAAGTTACGGCGAAACTTTCCCTCTTCATCTTTCCCAAAAGTCGTCGAAATGATAATGTGATCGCGCTCGTCTCCCTGCACGTTCTCAAGATTCTTGACGAACAGACCTTCAAATGAATCTCGTCCGCGACGCTGACGCGCAGTGGCCAGTCGATCGGCAAACTCCCGATCGTTCTCAGCGCGCTGTTCGAGCTGCTCGAGAATGAGCGTGCGCTGTTTCAGATTGAAGCTGGCGATACCGATGCTGGGTGGCTGAGCCTCGCCAAGCAGCTCGGCAACCAGCTCGCCGATGGCCACCGCTTCGTCGTGATTGGATTGATCTTTGTAAACGCCATCGACCCGTACGAGTCGGATGGGAGCCGTCAGCGCCTTGTTCCTCGGGTGCCCGGGGATGGGCTGCAGCCTGCTTTGATAGAAATGATCGTTCGAAAATCCGATCAGCGCCTCATTTTGCGAGCGATAGTGGACATCGAGAAATGCCTCATGCACGTCGAGATTGAGTGCAGCCGCGAGTAGATCCTCAGTTTCGCTCATCTGCTGCTGGTGCAGTTCTTCCGGTGTCTCAGCATCGGTGTCTTCGCTGTCGACCAGGGCGGATTCAAAGAAGCGCGTCGGGGGCAACTGCCGCGGATCACCCGCGATGACGACACGCCTGGCGCGCAGCAGCACGGGCAGTGCTTCTTCAAGGCGGCACTGGCTGGCCTCGTCGAAGACCACGGAATCGAACACCGTTTCGCGGGGGAAAATCTGGGCCACTGTGTCAGCACTGGCCATCCATACCGGACACAGATCGAACAAAGGATCGCCGCCTTCGATCTCCGCACCTGCGGCCACCAATTGTCGCAGTGTTAGAGCACGCTTCCCGCGCACCAGCAGCCGCTGCCGCAGACCTGAACCCGTGCTATTGACGCGATTGCCCGTCCCGGCCAGCAGCCGATCGCGCTGAAGTTCCGTCCAGTGATCAACAATCGCCAGCCGCGTCAGTTCCTGTTTCTCGGACAGCCGCTTGTTCAGCTCGTCAAAGGCGGCGTCGACACGCGCGGTATCGATGTGCGCCAGCGCTGGATTCTCCCGCAGCACTTTTCCCAAGTGACACCGGATCGCGGTCGCGTTCAGCGCAGCGATCGCTTCCTCGTCCTCGCATCGGTCGGCCGCACCGGCCAGCCACTCCATCGCCAGGCTCATCGACTGCGGCAACTGGGCGACGTTGTGCTCGAGGCGGAGCACCGGTTCCAGCTTTGGAAGATATTCCCTGAATGGGGGCAAGATAGTCGCAGCCGCCGCTCCCGTTCGTAGTTGCTTCGATAACTCTGCAATCGCCGAAGACTTCCACATGCCCGAGGCACTCGCTACATTTTCCCACGCTGCGATCGCATCGGCCCGCCGGGCGGCAACGTCTACCGCATCTGCCACGCCCGCAGCCTCACCACCGAGCGCTGCCATCACCAGTGGTGCCAGACCTTGCAACCGATGTTCTAACAATGTCCGCAACCGCAGACCGTGATCGATGTGCTGCAATGCCTCCGGCAAGGTATCGCTGTCGGCTCCCGGCGCGCCTTCGAAACCCGAAATGATGTCGGCAACGAGCAGCCGGGATTTCAAGCCTGAGTAGAGCGCCGCAGCACGCTCGATCTCGGGCAAACGGATGCCTTGAATTCCTAATGGAATCACCGCTTCGCGCGCAGCCTTCTTCTTACTGAACGCAAAGACACCGGTCCACTTTGCCTCAGCCTCTTTCCATTCCGCTAAAGCGTGAAGGCGTTCATTCAGGATTCCCATCGATGGCCACGCTCCCCTCACCTGCAGAGCGAGCTCCCGGTCAAGCGGTGCATGGCACACCTGATTGCATATTTCACTTACATTCGCCCAATCACCAGCGAAACGCGTTGCAGCGGCGGCTTGCTGCGTGATCACCTTCTCCACCAGCGGAGCCAAGCCCGGATCGATCGATCGCAGAATCGCCCCGACCTCGCGCAGCGCCTCTGCGTGCGGTGGCAGCTCGCCCGATTCAGGCAGCGGCAAGTGCCGATCGAATGGCTCCGCATCGACTGCCGCGCCGGCATCCTCTGCCGTGGCCAGTTTTGCCTCCAGCTGATCCGGCGCGAGCCCAAGCCATTGTTCAAGCGACAGCCCTGCCCGATGCGGCCATGGGTTGTTGCTGTAGCGGGCATCGCGGGCGCGCTTGAGCACTTCAGAAACATCAACACGGTGCGCCTCCACATCCGCCATTTCAAAGCACCAGTCGTCATCGCCTCCCTGGGCCGTCTCTAACAATACACCCGCCTGGGTTCGCGACACCAGCCAGCGACCGACGAGACCATGATACGTTTCACCGGCATCATCCTCGACATGCAAAAGCGAAAACACCTCTCGCAGCTCACCGTGAAGTGCGTCGAGGCGACGGTTGGTCTCGCCCAGTTTTCTCTTTGTGGACTTGTTACGTTTAGAGTCGGGAAGTTCCTCCAGCACAGAGCGCAAGCCCATGTAAAAATCGCGCCGATCACGCTGCGGGTCATGGATCACTCCGCACAGTCCGCCGAGACCGATGGCATCGAGACGGTACTTTACCACATCGAGCGCTGTGCGCTTGTCGCAAACAAACAGCAACCGCTCGCCGCGAGCGAGGTGATCGCCAATGATATTAACAATCGTCTGGCTCTTGCCCGTTCCCGGGGGTCCGTGCATCACCAGCACGGGTGCAGTCTGCGCCATCTCAACTGCTGCCGACTGGCAGGGGTCCGCATGGGTAACTAGAAATTCCTTTTGAAAACTGCGGGCAACAGCCATGCGTTGATT
>JAGROY010000206.1 GCA_020439995.1 Verrucomicrobiia bacterium | reverse complement strand
ACCCATTAAATTCCCGGAAGAACCCAAAAATGATCTCAGCCATCTCACGAACTTCACGCTACGCTGGGTGATGCGCTGGACTAGCCTCTGCCCGAAGGGCGACTGGCCGTGTCCGGCGGCCAGGGTCTGCTTCGCCGTTTCGATAATGCGCTGGCGGCGACGCTTGTCCTCCACCATGTTGCGGATTCCGTCTTTGCCCTGAATCCGACGTGGCCTGACTTCGCCACTGCTGCTGCTGTCCGCTACCGGTTTCGATTCCGGTTCCACTACTGGTTTCAGTTTGGCATCGGCATCGGCGTTTTCAAATTCAGCTTGCAGCTGCTCGATCTCGGGGCCGAGGTCGACGCGCAGGCTTTCGTCGTGCATCATGCGCGCCTCAAGCAAGGTCATCAGATTGTGCGTCATGCAGATGAACTTCGCCTGCATGCTCTTAGCGATCGCGGTAGTGGCCCAGGCTTTTGTCTCGTGCAGTTTGTTTTTGATCTCGTCGAAGACTTTCTAGATGTCGAGAGCGCATGCGGTAGAGCTGGACGATGAGGCCGGGCTCGATACTCATCTCGTTGGTGATAACTTCAAAAATCTCCTGCGGCACAAGATTCGGTATTTCGTTGATGGCCTGGCGTTGGGGAGTGCTGCGTTTGTGGAGTCGGTTTTTGAGAAAAATCGGACGTCGATGAGGGTGAAGCGAACCCGTGGAGCCCGAGTTCCGAAGGTTGCTATGGGAGGTTTTCATACTCTCCGAGACCTACGAAGCAGTGGTGGTCGGTGATGGGCGATAGGGGACGGAGTGGAAGGAGTAGGATAATCGATTTCTTCGACGAACAGGGCATGGTGAGTTTGCGCAGGTATTTCATGTCGGATTCGTTCCACGAGGCCTTGCCTTCGTAAGCGTAGCCGTTGCGCAGTAGGAAGGCTTTGAGGCGTTCGTAGGCGTGCTTGAGTTCGACCGGGCCGGAGCCCAGATCGCTGATGAGAGGTTTGCCGCTTCGAGTCGACCCCTCGCGCACCTCAAAAATGTCGCTGCAGGGTGGTGATATTATTGGGGAATTTGCCGATGAGCTGCGCGCCATCCCTGCCTCTCGGGGGCGACGGCAATTGTAATAGAAGTCTTGTGTGCATTGAGGCCAACGTATAGAATCTGAGCCATGTTAGTGTGCTTGTTGAGTTCGTTATTCATCAATGGTGCCTGCGGAATCACGCCGCAGAGACACCATGAAAATAAATGCGGTAACCAGCTACGGCAGGCGAGCACGCGAGTTCAAGAACCACGAGCACACTGCCGCTCTGAGTTTTCGTCAAACCACTCGCAGGCGTTCGCTAGCCTTCGGGCTCTCCCATAAAGTCTCGATGGGGAATTATGAAAAGGCTCCTGACGCGATATTTCAACAGCTGGTGGTTGCCTGCGCTTGTGTTTCTCTGCCTTCTCGGCGGCTTCGCGGCTACGGCAGTCGTCGGATGGCGACCTCTGGGCGTTCTGGCCAACGTCCTATTCTGGCTCGCGGGCCTCGCATTCTTGGGCCTTATTGCTGCATCCATATGGAACTTCATCCAGAAAAGACGGCGTTTTGGCGTCATCAATCTTCTTCTCATTTTCGGCTGTGGAGCGGCTACCGTCTTTGCCCTAGGATTCGTGATGTTTGCATCCATGTTTGGACCAAGCGAAGATGGATTTGCCGACAATTTGACGATTCCCGAAGGCATTGAAATTGCCGAACCCGATCAGGATGCAACTGATCCATGGGGCACAACTACACCAAAGGGAAGCGATGAACTTCAGGACGCTATCCGAAAGGCTTTGACTGCTCCGGGCGACAACACAACGGAATTCACACCTGCGATGCCCTCGTTACGCAGGGCGTCGACAGATCACCCCAAGACTTTTAGTGACTACGTAGAAGCCTCTCCGGACTGGCATGTGTTCATGGAGCAGGGAAATCGATTTGCGTCGCGACGATGGAGTTACGGAGGTGAACCTCAGGATACATTGCATGGCTACATCTCCGAGTTCAGTGGTGTGTCAAAGTTCCAGACTCGCTGTCTCCTCTGTTTGGATCGCAAACAGTGGAGCAGGTATTCGGTGCAGCATGTGCAAGAAGGAACTAAACCGGTGAAACCGAATATGAGCATGGGGAACCAGCTACATGAGAGTCGGATCATGATTGAGTGTGGCGGAGTCTGGGTCGAGCTCTTTGAGCAATCTGACAACCCGGAACGGCGTGTGACAAAAGCCACTGTAGCCAATCTGGAGAAGGAGTTCTCGGAGTTCCTGCAGACCCCCGACGCCTCAGTGAGCGCAGCTCGCACCAAATCCCGTGAGTTGGCAGGCCGTCTTGCAGGCGACGACGCACATCCATTCCGACTGCTTACAGGAATGCAGCCGGGTATTTACGGAGTAGCGTATTCACTGAATCCTGGGGAACCGGGATCCGTGTATCTGAAAGCATTCGAGATCACCAAAGGGACCCCACTATCCGCTGAGAGGCTGGAAGCCAAATCAAAGACTCGCATGACATGGTCAACCGATTCTTCAGAACTGTTCGGAGCGAAGGCTGGATTCACGATTTACGAAGGCGACTGGGGTAAACCGTATGCTGCTCGCTTCGAAGTCTGGTTTACACCAGATTCTGGCAAGCAGGAACGCAAGCTTGCTGAGCGTATATTCAAAATCGAAGGATGGCAAAGATGACAATCATCGAATCGGGTAGGCGGAAGATTCGAACTCCCGCAGCCCCACACCACCAAGCATACGGATCCGTACTAAGAAAGAAAATAAGGGAAGTGAATTTAAAAGAAGGCGCGGACGATTAACTGCCTGCCCGCCTTGAGTCATACTAATGATTCCCGTAGCGACCAACCCTTAACCCGCAGTCTAAGGCACGCTGCCGGTAGCCGGTGCCAGACCTTGCCTCGGCAAAGAACAAAACCACGTATGGATGATCTAATCGCCAAGACCACTACGAGAGCAATTTCTCCATTTGGCGAAGAATTTCTTGGAACGATAGGCGTTGGAGCCCCTGTGCAACAGAAGACTGGGGAATATGGATGCGTTGTTGTATTACCCCCGGATTATGATTCGAAGATGATTTTCGGAGCAGATTCACTTCAGTCCTTGCTGCTAGCACTGCGCTTTGTCGCAGTGAGAATTGATGATCTGACGACCAAAGGATGGAAGTTTCTTTATCCAGATTCAGATGACACAATACCGTTTGGCGCGTACCTAGAGCATCCCTTGCATCCCTCACCAGGCCACCTTAATAGATTGCCAAATACGCAATCACTCTGTGACAGGAAGGATTGAATTGCGAACCAGTTGTTGACTTCTTCCATCCAATGATATGCTATGGAATTGCAGAAGCTTACACATTGTCGCCATTCTTATCCAGTGTAGGAATCGTCGGTATTCCTGGCTGTAGCGGGTGTGGTTGTTGCGTCCGGGCGCTTTTCTATCACTGATCGGCGGGATGGACGGGGCTCACTGCACGACACAAAAGACGCATCTACAAGCGGAACAGCCCGCCCAGTTTCCTACCCAGCAATATTCCTGCGCCGACAATGGTGATGCCGAGAAAGAGCATTGCCCAGGTGCCGAGAGATGCCGCGAGTTGGTCGCCATTCCCCAGCGATGTGAAAAGCGAATAGATCGCTTTAGTGATCGGGAAGTGCTCCCGTTGCTGGGCAAGAATCAGCGAGTCGGAGACTTCGAGCATGGCAAATGAGAATGCCAACAGGCAACCGGCAATGATGTTGGCTGCAATGAGCGGAAGGGTGATTTTTCGGATGGCCGTCCAGGGTGAGGCACCCAGGTTCCGGGCGGCTTCTTCCAGGCTGACGCTTGTTTGCTGGAATCCTGCAGCGGCGGAGCGAACAACGTAGGGCAGGCGGCGCACGGCATAAGCGATGACCAGAATCACGATAGGGTTGCCGTCATCCATCACTTTAGAAAAAATGGAACCGAGCATGCGCCCGAGCAATCTCAGGAATCCGGTGTTCGATTGTGATGCTGCTTCGGGGAAAACCAGGAAATCGAATGTCTGGCCTTCGCGGGTCATCGCCAGGTAGCCGAACGCCAGGACAAGGCCAGGGACGGCAAGCGGCAGCATTGCCATGGCATCGAGTGCTTCGCGCCCGGGAATATTCGTGCGCACAACGATGTAGGCGATGGCAACTCCAACGATCCCGGCAATGATCGTGGCCAGAACTGCGTAAGTAATACTGTTCCCGATGGACGACAGGGTGACCTCGTTGCCCAGGGCTTCTGCAAAGTTTGAAAATCCGATCTCCGACGGCAGAACGCTGTTATACCAGTCCCCGGCGAAGGCGACAAAAACCACGCCCAGGTGCGGCAGAACAGCGAGAAACGTAACCAGAGAGAATGCCGCTGTGCATGCGAATGACTGTGCCCGGGGAAGGTGCTTCGGTGCCGCAGCCATGCTTGCACGACCGCTGACAGCAAAATTCGAGCGTCCGAACAACAGCTTGCTGACGATATACATAAGAATCGTGCTGGCCAGCATCACGGTTACCAGGGCGTAGGGGAATGGGTTTCCAGAAATGTCCTTTAGACCATGGAAAATCTGCACGGAAGTCACCCGGGTGTAGTCGAACATTAGGGGCACTCCCAGTTCCGTGAATGACCAGATGAAGACAATCGTGCAGCCGGCAAAGACGCCGGGCATGATGAGTGGGAGCGTTATTTTGATGATGCGCTTCCATGTAGTGCAGCCCAGATTTTGCGCAGCCTCGTCCATAGCGGGATCCAGATTTGCCAGTGCGGCTGTCACGTTGAGAAAGATGATAGGATACAGGTGCAGCGCATTCATTACCACTACGCCTGCCAGGCCGCCTGCTCCAAGCCAGTCGATAGGGGAGGCTGCATTTACCAGGCCGATCGACTCCAGGATCGTGTTGAACGAGCCTTCTTTGCCGAGTAGATGCCTCACTCCAATGGCTCCCACGAAAGGAGGAAGGATCAAAGGGATCAGAACCAGCGATGACAAAATTGCCTTGCCCGGGAAGATGAAACGATCGGCGATCAGCGCGAGTGGCAGAGCAATCGCCACGGCAAGGGCCGTGCTGAAAATCGCCATTTTCAGCGCATTGATCAGGCCCTCCAGATAGAGCGGATCCAGGAAAACCATGGATACAAATTCCAAAGTGAAGGTGTTGTCGGGCCCGAAGAATGCCTCCTTCAGCGTTATTCCGATCGGATACACAAAAAAGATCAGGAAGAGAAAGCCAGCCACCGCGAACGTCACGACAGACGCGGGAGGGAGCGATCGTAGTCTTGTGATAAGAGAGTTCATTCGCCTCGATTGGCCATTTCAGTGACCTTGTGATATTGCTTTCGAAAGTGCTCTGCGAGATCGCGAGTCAGTCGGAGTCGAAGCAGCTTGTCACCAGAGCCCAACACTTCCTTGAGACGATTTGAAGATTTCTGGAAAGTTACAAGCCGTAGGTCGCGATACGTCGCAGTCGCGATTTTAGGGAATCGGTTGGCGATCAATGCTTCCCGTGCCTGTTGCAATTCTGGATGCACATCGATGCACATCACCCGCACCAGGAGGCGGATGACATCAAAGTAAGCCGCTGTGTATTTGGGCACGTATACGAATTCGTTCGCGTGATCATAAGGTAGGACATCCGGATCAGAGAAGTGCTTTAAATGCTCTGGAGTGTAGAGATCTTTGCGCACCGGTAGTCTGCGGAGAGAAGTTCTGGTCGGTCCGCCAGGTTCGCCTTTCCGATAGTTCCAGAGTTTCTGGCCCTGCGGTGAAAGCACGAAATCCAGAAATTCGGTGGCATACCCTGGATTCGGCGCTCCCCGAAACATGCCAATGGGATCGACACCGGTCGACGTTCCGGCCTTTGGAACTACGAAGTGAACACGCGAGCTGCCGTCATCCTTGCGCAGCTTCTCATTGTAAGTGCGTCCATAAAAGTCCACGCACATCCCGGCTGCCGCTTCTCCTTGAGCAACATCGTGCGGAATCTTGGTCGCAGTGTCAGTGAAGTACCGGGAGTTCGCGCCTATGTCCTGAATCATTCTGAGGCCCTCCAGCCATCCGTCTGCGATCGCCTGCTGCTTCTTGCGTGTCTGGTCTTCTTTTGTCAGCGATGCGTGGCCTGGGCTTGATTCTTCCTTGTCTACCGCTTCCTGGATCTGCTGCTGCATCAGCATCTCGAATGCCTTGGTCACCGAGCCGCTTAGATTGGGATCAGCCATTGCAATGTTTCGAAAGTAGTCGGGTTCCGCCAGATCAGCCCAGGTTGCCGGAGGTTTCTCAATTCCGAGCGCTGTCACCACATCCGAATTGTAGCAGATCCCGAAAGCGCTCAACGTTGCCCCTGCCCAGCACAGCTCCGGGTCGTAGTAGGGTTCGCCGCTGACTTCCTGCGGAAAGATCGCCTCTGTAAACAAGTCAGGATTTTTCTCCGCTACGGCTGCCAGTCCAGCCTTTCCATCCGGGGTGGAGGCTACCAGATAGCCCAGTTTTTTCTGTTTCTGGAAGTCATATGTGCCGCCACCGAAGAAGAGATCCACACCGATGCCCACAGTCGAATTGAGAAAAAGTTCCCGGACTTTTTGTTCAGTCGTTTTGGGTTCATTGCCATCGGGAAGTTTGATTTTGCCATCGTTAAAATAGGCGAGGTAATCAGAATCCCACTCGTAATCCTGCGTGTTCTTCCAGTAGTTCTCGAATGCCCCCGCGTACTCTGAGTTGATGAACCGGGTGATTTCCGAAGTGCCGGCGCCGGGGGTGCGCCAATCCACCTGGATCGTGTTCCCGGTCTTCGCCTTCATGTGCTGCGTAAAGGCCCTGCCAAACTCCCTGCGGATGGTCTCATTGTGCGGGGTAATGACCACGACTTTCCCGTCGGCGGCACTTGTCAGGGAGGTGTCTGTCGGTCGAAGAATGAAGGGCGCGACGAGGACAAGCAGCATACACCCTATCAATGCCACATACTTTGTCAGCATGGATGAGATCGACATCAGCGGCGCAGGATGAGGGTGTCTTCGGGGGCTGAGGAAGCGAACAATTCTGTGTCGCTATCCGGCGCGCGACCTGTGGGATGGAGTTCAGTCACGCGGATTTCCTGCCCTTCTGCCCCAGAGAGTACCGTCTGGGCGGTGTCCCCCAGGTACATGTAGTGGTTCAATTTTCCGGAAATGGTATTGCGGGCTCCGGCGTAGTCGGCCAGGCGCATCGCCTCTGGCCTGACGCATACAGTCACGCGGTCACCCTTGGTCGGTTCCCAGTTTTTCTCGGTCAGGCGACCCCAGAACTGGCCAAAGTCGGTCTTCACGGCCCAAAGCTTGTCCGTTCCCACCTCGCTCTCAATCACGCCGCGGATCATGTTGGTCTCGCCGAGGAATGACGCGACGCGCGTGCTGAACGGAAATCGATAGATCTGCCGGGGAGTCCCCCCTTGCACTACTTTCCCTTCGTCCAGGATCGCCAGTCGATCCGCGATCGCTAGCGCCTCTTTTTGATCGTGGGTGACGTAGACGGTGGTGAGCCCGAATTCTTTGCAAATGCGCCGGATCTCCGTGCGCATGTCCAGTCGCAGGCGTGCGTCCAGATTGGACAGCGGCTCATCGAGCAGCAGGCAATCAGGACGCACGACCAGGGCTCGAGCCAGTGCCACTCTCTGCTGCTGACCACCGGACAATTGATTGATCTTCCGGTTCGCCTGTTTGCGCAGGCGAACCATGTCGAGCGCTTCGCCGACCCGGCGCTCGATGTTCTCTGGATCGGCTTTACGCTGTTCCAGGCCGAAGGCCACATTCTGCGCTACCGACATGTGAGGCCAGAGCGCGTAGCTCTGAAACATCATCGCCGTATTGCGTTTATGGGCAGGGACAAACGTCACATCCCGCGCATCGAACAACACTTTTCCAGCATCCGGTGTGTAGAACCCGGCGATGTGCCGCAGCAACGTCGTTTTACCACACCCGCTCGGCCCCAGCAGGAAAAACATCTCGCCAGGCTCGATTGTCAAACTCACGGAATCCAGCGCAACGGTGTCACCGAAACGCTTGCTCAAACTGCGGATTGTAATCGAAACCATGAAGGGGAAAGGGGAGGGATTCCCATTGGATAGTTTGCTAGTTAACAGTTCCGTGTGATCAATGCAAGTTAGACATTGCAAATGATTGCAGGCGAACACCTTTCGCGGTTTAAGAACATTCGGTCCATGCGGAATGGCGGGGGGCGACCGGGATTTCCCAGTCGCAATGGGTGACACTCACTGCAGGCTTCGCTCAAGGGCCGCCCGGTCGTTGTGCCTCGAATTTGCGGCAGGGATGTCGACGCTGGATGTTCACTCGCGAGAGGCATTTATGGAAAAACTGAGTTCTTGCAAGTCTATGAGCTTCATGTATAACTGAAGGTGTAATCCGAAACGTTTTGCGCAAGTAATTGATGGTGAATCCTCAGCGCCCTTAGCTCAGTTGGATAGAGCAACGGATTTCTAATTGATAGTTGGGGTTTTTGGCCGTTTTCGGTGTTTTGCAAATTGTTCGCTTTTAAGGGGATACGCGACACGTTATTCGCACCGACTTGCATGGTTTTATACACCTTCCTTCGTTCTGAGAGGCGTTCGTGTATAACGAAGTGTATAATTTGGAGAGCACCGGGCATGGGAAGGGGAGGGGGCACTCTACCATGGTGCTAAAAGAATACCTCTCTTGGCATTGCCTGACACATTGAAGAGTGAAGAGCTTGGCTATGTCGAAATCTCCATGGTGCCCCAACCCGATCGCCGCGACAAGTAAAAGCGGTAATCCGCTTGCCATCCTCTCGGTCAACGGCGTCGCTCCAGTGGGAGCCGGACTGCGCGGAACTGTTTCCCTCCAGTTGGAGCAGCATGGCACCCGGCTCCCTCAAAGACCACGGATACTTCTTCATCCCCGCCGACATTGCTGCGGTCGAAGATCACCGACGCCCTATTCATCCTCTGTGAATCAGCCTGCGATGCCACCAACTGCTGCGCCCTTCATCCCGGCCACCGTTACACCTCCGAAGCCTACCACAACCCCGGCTTGGATTCCAGCCTCCATCGTCCAGAATCCGAGCGGCCCCCTCTACTGCGTCTTCGACGCCCACGATACCGGTCACGAAAATTAAATTTGTCCGAGCGCCAACGACCAGTCAGCCAAGCTCGCTACTAGGCTTTATCCAGAATATACTGAGCTCTTTTCGATCCCTCTAAAGTCAGTCTGTAGAGATGATGCATATTGCCATCTTGTTCTACTCGGTCCAGATAGCCTGAGCTCTCAAGGCGCTTCATTGTTGTCGAAATGTTTTTCGGTTTCCTGTTCTCAGGCAAGAGTTCTGTAACATCACGGGCTCGAAGAAGGGGGGATCGACCAGCAGCGATTCGACATGCAACCAGCACCGTAGCGGGTTCGCTAAGGTTATGGTCGGAATTCTCAAGAACGGCCCTCGCAGGTAGCGAAAATGTAGAGTCGTCGGGCAACAAGGTATCGCAGCGTGCAATGTAGCGCGCATTCTCAATTGCCGACGGGATTCTCGCCTGAAGGAAGTCGAGGTCTTCTCGATTTCTCATGGACGAAACGGCTTCCAATATTTTCAGAGCAGCATCTGATGGCGGCATTTTTGGGCAAGTGGCAAAAGCTGAGCTGAAACTTAGCATAATGAGAAGATTTTTACAGCTAATTTTTAATAGCACAAAATGAGCATAAATATATTACAACTTTTGCGCTAATTTTCGGTTTTTAGTCGCAAAATGTAGGGAAATATTCTAATGATTGTGATGAATGCCCGTTGTGGTAATGAGCATGAACCAAGCAAATGGCGCTACTACGCGCTAAATACGAAAAATGAAAAAGGCTCTTCCGGGAATTTAATGG
>JAGROY010000205.1:4593-22445 GCA_020439995.1 Verrucomicrobiia bacterium | reverse complement strand
CTACGGTATTGCGGTGAATGCCCAGTTCTCGGGCAATTTTCCGCTTCGAATAACCCCGCATTTGCAGGGCTTTGATTGCTTCTCGGGTTGTCATGGGAATCTCGTTGGCCATGACGAACCACCTGCGCTTTTAGCGCCACTGGCATTTTAATCACGGCTCATTCATCCCCGAAAAGTGGTACACTTTGATCCGACCCCAGGTGGTACACTTTGAGTGACCCCGGACAGTGGCATCCTCAGAACGGCAACACGTCGGCTCTGCCATCGTAATAATGTCCCAGCACCTCATAGACCACCTCCCACGAGACCGCTCCTGGAATGCCCGGAGCGCCGTCGATGAGCTGGTAGGGCAGCCGCACTTCATCGAGGTAGGCCTTCAGTTCCTGCTGTTCTTCGGCAGCAAGCGCTCCCTCGGGCGAGCGAATGTGCCAGAAGTGCTCTTCGAGTCTGACGATGCGAGTTTCCATGGCGTCGACAGCTTACTCCTGGGGAGGGGAAAGCGCCAAAATCCGCAACGGCAACGGGGCAGGGGAGGGGCGTTTTGGAGTTTGGGCCTATGAATACCGGCCTTTGCTGTTGATTTTCAGCGCCATACGATGTTGCACAATAATATCAATTATTGTGCACTGTTATTGGACTGTATCGGCAATGGATTCATTACCAGACGTTTGCAACAACAAGTAAAGTTATTATTGTGCAATTGCTCGGTTGCCGTATGCGCTTTCCAAATTGCTTGCTATTTTTCGGGATATTAGTTAAAATAGGGAAAAGGAGTGGAAACGATGACTAAGACTATGAATGCCACCGAGGCTGCCAACCGCTTTGGCCGGTTGCTGGATTCGGCCCGTTCCGGAGCCGTGACCATCGAGAAACAAGGCAGGCCGGTTGCCGTGATGGTTTCGATCGAGGATTACCAGCGCATGGAATCGGCGCTGAGCGCCAGGCCGCTGGCAGGGAACGCCGCCGAATGGGACGACTTCGTGTCCTCCATGTACGGCTGCCTCGCCGGTGATCCGCTGGAGCGACCGGAGCAGCCCGGACTCGAGCAACGGGAGCCGGTGCGGTGAGCGTGCTCGTCGACACCAACGTCTGCATCCGTTTTCTGAACGGTCGTTCGGAATCCGTCCGCGACCGGTTTCGCGCGACGCCCCCCGGGCAGATTTGCCTGTGTTCGGTGGTGGTGGGAGAGTTGCTCTTCGGAGCGGCCAAAAGTCAGCATCCCGACAGGACTCTGGCGAAGCAGCTGCGGTTCGTCAGCCGGTTCGTGTCGTTTCCGTTCGATGACATGGCGGCGCGCAGCTATGCGCAGATCCGCGCCGAACTGGAACGCGCGGGTGGCATGATCGGGGCGAACGATCTCCTGATTGCGGCGATCGCCGTTTCGCGCGGAGTCACTCTGGTGACCAACAACGTGCGCGAGTTCGGACGCGTGAAAGGGCTGATACTGGAAAACTGGGAGAACTGAACGGAGTCTTCGTTGCCGATACCCTTTCCCGATCTCCGTGTACGCTCAGCTTTTCTTCTGCTTGTTTGCCAATTTGATCAAGGGATTTGCTTCTTTTTTTGCTGCTTCCGAAACCTTTTTATAAAACTCTCCAGATTCTGATAGGTTATCATTCTTCAAAAAAGACACCGTCTTTGTTCCTTCTATCCTCTCTGCAACTTCAATATCGCTCAAATGATTGAAATCCGAACTTGAGGGACTTGAGAGATTGCTCGCAGTTTTGCGGGCAAGGGTGATACGTTCTTTTAGCGATAGTTTTTTGTTCATCCAACAATGATTTCTCCAGAGATGATTCTACGTCACGCAAAATCCGTTACAAACCTAACATCGGAGCAGCTGCGCGAGGCGGCTGCTGTCAAAGATCAGATCGAAGCCCTGGAAGCGAAGCTCGCCGGTCTGCTCTCCGGCTCCGGAGAGTCTTCCGCACCTGCCGCACCGGTACCCGGCAAGCGGCGAGGGCGCAAGCCAGGCTCGAAGAACAAGCCCAAGGCGTCTGCCGAGTCCGCTGCGAGTGAGTCCGCCGCCCCGACCGCCAAGAAAAAAGCCAAGCGTCAAATGAGTCCTGAAGGCCGTGCCCGGATCATCGCTGCGCAAAAAGCGCGCTGGGCCAAAATCAAAAAGGGCAAGTAGCCTGATTGCCTGGTCGGTGAGACGGGCGGCTGATTTGGCCAGCGAGGTACGCATTGCACGATATAATTTATTATTGTGCGATCGGACGGAGCGGCTAGCGTCGGGAAATGCCTGTTGAAGCCCCGTCGACCCTCCTGAAACGGCTGCTTGCGGCCGCCGGGGAGCGGCAGCTCGCTCCCACCACTCTGGCGGCGTACCGCCGGGCGTGGACCCAGTTGCTCGCGCACTGCGCGGTCGAAAGCCTCGATCCGGCCTCGTTGTCGCGCGACAAAGCTGCCGAGCTATACCAGCAGCTCACGCGCAAGCGTTCGGCTTCCCATCACTTGCAGGTGAAGGCGGCGCTGTCGTTCTTGTACCGGCTCCTCGACCGGTCCAATCCCTTTTCCGATTGCCTGGCTCCACGCTTTCGAGCGGAGGCGACGGAAATGCAGTTCCTCGAAGCGGAGCAAACCGCGCAAGTGCTGCTGGTTCTGCGCGAGGCGTCTTCCGACTATTTTGGCCATCTGGCGGCGCACCTGGCGGAAGCTTTGTTTTTCACCGCGTGCCGGTTCCATGAGTGGGCGACGCTCCCGGTCGGAAAACTGATTCGCGAGAAGGACGGATCGTTCTCGGCGGCCAGGCTCAAAGTGAAGGGGCGCAAATACCGCGACGTGCCCCTGGTGCCGAGACTCTCGGAATCGCTCCAGGAGTGGCACCGCTTTCTGGAAAGCTATCGCGGTGTGCGTCTGCGCAAAGGTGCGGTGGAGTTTGCGAAGAGCGGGCTGGTGTTTCCGGGACGCGACGGCACGCCGATCAGCAACCAGGCGTTCAACCGGCGACTGGCAACGGCCTGTCGGGCGGCGGGGGTGCCGGTCATCACCGCGCACGGACTGCGGCACAGTGCGGCGAATCTGCTGCTCAACGACAAGGGGCGCAATCTGCGTGAACTGCAAGAGCTGCTCGGGCATCGCAGCATGGCAACTACGGCACGCTACACACACATCGACCGGGCGCGGCTGCGCGGAGTGGTGGCGGAACTCGAATTCGACCTCTAACCCATGGCCTCACCAACGGCGATCACAGCGGGGATCTTGAAAGGCAAAGGAAAACGGCGGGGAGGGCAGGCGTCCAGTAACGGGCACGCGGTGCGCGCCGTGGTGCAGATCCTGCTCGCCACCGGCAAGAGCTACACCATCGAAACCCTCCGTGAAAAGCTGCGGGAGTTCTTTGTCGAGGACAACGACTACGAGAAACGGGCGGTGGCGTCGTTCACCTCGTTCGAACTGGTAAGTGCATTGTTAGAGGCGTCACCGGCACTCGATGCGGTGGGGCTGCAAATCCGGCTGATCAACGGCACCGCCCAACTCGTCACCACCAGGATTGAAAACGCCCGGCTGCGTGAATTCATCGCCGAACACGGCAGACGCGAAGGGGAGGGGGAGTTGAGCCAGGCCGCGCTCGAAGTGGTGTCCTGCATCGCCTTCAAGCAACCGATCAGCCAGGCCGAGATCGATTTGCTGTTTGGTGACGTCGACAAGCGGTATGTGGTGAATGTGCTGCGCGAGTCGGGACTGGTTGAGGAATTCGTGGGAGCAGGGGGACGGTTGCAGTTCGTGACAACGGGGAAATTCCTGCGGCGCTTCGGATTGGAATCGCTCGATCAATTGCGCATCTCGATGGATAGTCAATGATGCGCCGCGAAACAATTTCTGCCCGCTTCCGAAGTTTCTAAATTACTGTGACAATCTCAACACTCACAAGTC
This sequence comes from Verrucomicrobiia bacterium, assembly GCA_020439995.1. GTDB lineage: Bacteria > Verrucomicrobiota > Verrucomicrobiia > Verrucomicrobiales > DEV007 > JAGROY01. Next base: position 18,569 of record JAGROY010000205.1, on the reverse strand, counting down.
CGAGAGCCTTGGGCGGCTCATCACCTCGATCGAGGGAGAGATGCTCATGGCTACTATGAAAACTCGCTGTTTTTCCCGCCGCTATGTACTAGACGGATGAGTCGCAAATCGCTTACAATGGATTCTTGATGAACTCCGAAAACGATATTTCGAAGGGCCTGCTACGCCAGAAGGAGACTCTTGGGAACCTTGATCAAGCCGAGGGGCCGGTGGAAGCATCCGCAGATAATGATGTCTGTTCGAAGGAATTTCTTTCTTTCCAGCTTGCACCGAATGGTCAAAGAGCACTGAAATGATCTGAACAAAACGTCGTAAAATTCTGGAAGCTGACAATGCGTGATATTGTTCTGATCCCCACTTACTGTCGTCCGGAGTACCTCAGAGTGATGCTGAAGCGCATGGCTACATCGGACGGTGCGAGCGAGAAGGAGATATGGATTTGGCACGATCGACATCAGTCGGACGACTCACAGGTAGCTGCGGAGCTGAATCTGTCGGAGAAAGTGGTTGAGTCGCTCGCGCCAGCGTTTGCAAATATTGAGTTTAAGTCAGTTGAGCCTACCTGCTACCCGGGAAATTCATCATTGGTATTGGATATGTACAAAAACGCATTTAATCATCCCGATATTCGGTATGTATTTCTCATTGAGGACGACGTGTTAGTTGGAAAGGATTTCTTTGTTTGGCATGAAGCTGTGCAGTCACGTGGTAATTTCTTTTGCACTGTAGGCTGGCGCTGCATTCGGCACAGGAAGACTCTTGATGAAGTGGGCCGAGAGGGTGATCCAAATGCTTACTTTGTCAGCAAGAACGACTATGCTTCGATTGGCGTCTGCTGGCGGAGGGAGAATCTTGCAGAGCTGGTACGGCACGCGAACCAGGATTACTTAGCAAATCCAAAAAAATACCTTCAGGAGGCGTTTCCAAGCAGCCCTGTTCCTCCTGGTCAGTGGACTGAGCAGGATGGGATCGTAACGCGAATACTTCATGAAAAAGGCGATAAACGCATTGCATGGCCAACGCTTCGACGCTGTGCCCACGTTGGCCTCTCCGGATATCACCGAAGGGATGGGTATCGTTTTACAGGGACAATCGACCAGCGTACAAGTGATCTTGAGGAAGTGCTTGAATTACTCGCCAATAAAGAACTCGTTGCTGAAGATATCGACTCACCATGCAGCACGAAGGTTTGGAATAAGGATTCCCTCTATTGTGTGAAAGAATACGGTTATGACCCAAAACGTTTGTGATTCGAAAGACGAGCGACCATGGTGGTAATAAGGCATTTGGGAGTCGGAGGTGAGCTTTCTGCAAAATCACTTTTTCTGCATTTAACGTGGAGTGTTTAGTGAAGTTGCGAACCATATGTTGAGAGTAAAATAAATTTGAACAAGTAACAGTTTCGCAGAAGATGAAAAACTACAATCAGCGTCATTCACTTACTGTATCGTCTGCTCGCGGAACGATTGATAAGGTAATTTCTTCGCTTACGGATCTGGATCACAAGCTTAACGGCAGAGGGATCACTATATGCGCAGGGGGTACGCTTCTTTACACCAATGCCTGGATACTTGTAAAAATGCTCAGATACTTGGGAAATTCGGATCCAGTGCAGATTTGGTACATGGGAAATACGGAATGCGATTCGAGAATGAAGAAACTGATGGAGCCTTATGATATCGAGTTCATCAATGCCCTGGAGATTGCCGCCTTTGAATTGGAGGGATGGTCACTGAAACCGTTTGCAATCATAAACTCACCGTTCCGTCACGTAATCGCTCTTGATGCTGATAATCTACCTATAGTAGATCCCTCCTACCTTCTTGAGACTGAGGAATACGCTGCGAAGGGATGCATATTCTGGCCAGACAGGGGAGAGACAGAGGAAAATGCTCATATCTGGGAGATTACCGGCGTTGCCTATCGACAAGAGCCTGAGTTCGAAACCGGTCAGATTGTTGTTGATAAAGAGCGTTGCTGGAAGGCCTTACAGCTAACAATGTGGATGAACATTAACAGGGAGTTCTTCTATCAGTACGTCTGGGGAGATAAAGACACGTTTCGGTTTTCCTGGCATATTCTTGGTCAATCCTTCGCAATGCCCACGAAGGGTATTGAGGAGCTAGCATTAGAAGGAAACGAGATAGGTGTCATGTGTCAGCACGACTTCCAGGACGAGAGAGTATTTCAACATCGAAGCTTTCCGAAATGGAGTTTCCTTGGAGAAAATCCCAAGGTTCCAGGATTCCTTTTTGAGGCGCGATGTCGGCAGTACTTAAACCAACTCAGACAGCAATGGGATGGTCTGATCGAAGGAGCTTCCCCGGTGTTTCCTGACACAATAAATGGTCTCACAGGAACAGCGTTTGTTTTGGAGGGCGACAACGTTCCACGATTAGACAATCGGCGAAATCTTGAGTTTGCCGCCAACGGAACGTTTCGCAGCGGGGCGGATGATGATGTTGCGTTTTGGCACCTCGGAGACTTGGAAGGTAGTCGAATTCTCACTTTCTTGAATCAACACCATAGAACAGTCGCGACATTGCTGCCTGAAGGAGCGGGGTGGGAGAGCTGGAGAGGAAGGTGGAGTGGGCGCCCGCTCGCCAATCGAGACAAGATTCCAGATCCTTCCCCGGCTCTCAAATTGACGGACATTAGAGTTCGGTTTCCAGGATGTTCACCAAGCCTCACTCGATCGCAACCTCGACCTTTCAGTAAATCAGTGTGCGTGCATACTAGCGCGCTTGGAATTGGCGACGCAGTAACAGGATTGCTTGCATGTGTCGGTCTATCGAGAGCCGGTACCATGTGTACTTTCCATACGCAGCACGAACAGTGGTTCCGACGCGTCAGTGAGCCCAATCTAGAGATTTCAATGAAGCCAGCTCCGAGTGAGGCGGTAGACCTGAACCAGGACTACAGTGCTCAGCTAGAGTTCGCTGAAGACAAAGCGCGGTGGTACGCAGCATCGCTAGATCCAGGCACGGTGCCCGCGATGCCGATGGTCGATCTCAGTGTAACGGAGCACGTGTTCGAGTTCGGCGAGTATGTTCTGCTTCTTCCTTTCTGTGCGGCTCAGGAACGGCAGTGGCCGGCAGCGCATTGGGCGAGGCTGGGTGAGCTTCTGAATGATGCGGGGTACGAGGCAATTGCACTAGGAACGGGGCAACATGAGGAGGCTCTTGTCAAAATGTTCGGTAGAACTTCAGTTTACTGGGCTACCGATCAGGCACCATCCTGGATTGTTAGCGCAATGCTCACGTCCAGCGCTGTGGTGGGAGGCGACTCTGGGCTAACGCAAATAGCCGCGCTACACAGCGTGCCGACGGTAGGCATTCATTCCCAGCTACCTGCAGAGTTTCTGTGGAAGCACCTTGATGTTAGCTCGGTCACCTCATTGACCAGTTGTACGCATTGCCGATGGAGGGAGGAAAGAGGGTATCGCCCTCATTGTGAAGATAGGTGTTCGGCGCTCTTAACCATTGATCCGGAAAGGGTACTTGCAGCTACGCTCGACCGGACGCGATCAAGGTAGATTATTTACGACCCGATTCGATTAGACGATTAAACCTACCGAGCGAGATGTAGTAGGCGATTCGCAGTCTGCATATTGGCGTGAGTGGCAAAGTCAATGAGTTTTATTTCTTTCGATGGAAGAAAGAAGCATGAGGCGTCAGAAGTGAATCTAATACCTAACTGGTGAAACCGCTGGAGCAGCGCATTGACTTTGCACGCAATCGTTCCTTGTAAGGCACGGATTTTCGTATCGTTTCCTGGAATCAATTCCAGCTCATAGCACGAGTCCAATAGATAATTAATGCTAATGTCAGCTCCAGAAGAAACAACGCGAGTGATACGTCGAGCGCCGTAGAAGGTCGGTATGTTTGCTACCAACGTGGTGTTCGATATACGCTTGTAGGCGCTGACTTCCGATGCGAATCTCTTTCTGGTGAGGCAGAACTGGCAACAGGTTTCGATCATATTCTGGGCGGGGGGAGGTCTCCTGAAGAGTTTGAGTGCTCTTTTTTCTCGATCGCATAGAAAGACGTCGGCGTGTTCCCCCGAGGAAATTCGAAATAGAGAGGTATCAATTTCCACAAGAATCAATTAGATCAGAAGAGGTTATAGCCTTACCAATACACTACTGCTCGCTTCGGTGGCAGGGCGAAATTGACATAGCAGAGTGCTTATCCTTGGTATACAGAACACTACAATAATATTTACGCTCAACGTGCCCGTAGATCGGGGGAAGATCAAAGGGTAAATTGAGGTGGAACCCTTTTAAACCCAGCTCCACGCCAACTTCGTAGCGAAACTCAGGCAAACCGATCCACAGCGCGTCTGGCGCATGGAATGCGAACCCGGTGAAGAGGCCCAGGCCGACTACGGAACGCTGTGGCAGGCAAGCGAAAGAAAGTTCACGTGCTGCGCGTCACCTTGAGCCACTCGCGCAAGGGTAAGGTGTTCGATTCACTCTTCGCCGTCAACATCCACCTGCGCCACTGGGAGAAAACATGAGCCGACAAGCGCAGCGCCCGCCCTGCGGCCGCTGCCAGTTGACCTGTTCCCCAGCTTTGTCGAAGCCAGGCGTAAAGTATACCGCGACAGCTACGTTGAGTTCGAGCTCCGCAGCAGGCCACTTCCTTTACCGAGCAATTGCAGACCAATCTCGCTGAGACGGAATACCTCGATATTCTGGAAGAAAAATCTCTGCCCACCGCTCATAAGGGAGTTGCGCAAACCGCTGTGGTAGATCGGGTATCTTTGCGTTGTTTGATCCGCCGCACAGAAGCTTCGTTGCCATCTTCTCGGATTTCCTAGCCCTTCCAAACCCACCTTAATCGGTGGTCAAAATCACACCGCAGTGTGCCTGCCTTGGGAACCAAGTACCTCGTTACTCAAATGCGTTGCCTGGTCTCCACTCACCGTCTATTTTTCATATCTATTATACTTATAATGTTGACTACACATTCTGGTGTTAGCTAATTTGCCCACTTGGTAATTGACACGTAATGGCTATTGATTCAAAACCCCATATGGCTCTTAAGCATGGTGCTTGAGGCGAATACTATATACATGAATGACATAATTACACGAAGAGGGTTCATTAAAAAAAGTTCTCACACCACGCTAGCTTTTGGGGTGGGGGTGGCTCTTACGACAAAAGCCGCAGCTAGCGGGACCGGGCAGTCGACTTTTGCTTATGATGCCACAAAAGGTACCTCTTCTTCCGCAGGAGGAATCACCACTGTAAAAGTGAAGCGAACGTGGTCTAATGGACCGGGTACCGGTCAGTATAGAATTAAGTACCTGAAATCTGGTGATACTCCAGGACAACCAACAGGCGACACCGGATGGATCGATGATGCCGTGACGGATCCAAGTGGAACAGATGTTGAAATAGAAAAAACTCTTAACTTTTGCCTCGGAAGTATAACAGTGGAAGGCAGAGTGAAGCCATAAACAGTACATGCAGGTAAGGTGAAATCAGAGCTACTCCTAGTGTTATGCGGGGCGCTAATGGGATTGATTGTGGGAAGCCTTATCCAGAAGAGTGCTGGGGGCAAAAGCGTTCACTCGATTATTATCTCGGATCCAGCAGAATCGTATAGTAGTTCTGGCGCTATAGGAGACTGCGGTACTCAAAGGGTGCCGCAGTCTCCACTTAGTTTATCCAACTCGGCAGGGTGGAGCCTAGATGATTGGAAGACGATGTGGCTCGCTCGACCTGAGATGGTCGCCGAGGAAGCGCTCAAAGAGTTGAGTGATCCAGCCATCTCTTCGTCAAAGAATGATCTCTACACATTTGTTGCCAAAGAAGCGTTACTCCAATTGGTTGTGAGAAACCCTCAATTATGTATTCGCCTGCTTGAGCACGGAGCAGCTCCTCCCGAAATTATAGCCGAGATTGTCTCTGAAGTGGCGAACAATACAGGATTGGACATTAGTAGTGTTGTTTCGGAAAAAGTCATTAGTTGCTCCCAGGCATCTGCTCGTCGAGCGATCGTGCAATCTCTTCTGAAAACCAATCCCCAGGCACTCGGAGATTTCTTGACGAGCAGTGATGTTTCTTTGAGAGAATCTTTGGTTGGTGACCTCCGCGTCCTCGATAGCGACAAAACTACGAGTATACTTGATGCGCTCGCAGGAAAGGAAGACACACTTATCATACAAAAAAACCGGCCTCTTTTAGAGATTTATACTACGGAGTTAACCCGGCGGGACAAAGATTCTGGATTGGAATTCGCTATGGAGTGCCCAGACGACACTTTACAAGTAGCGCTTATTGCGAAAGCGCTAAAAGCGGGTGCCACTCCATCTTTAGGTCAGAGAGATGCCATAGAAGCCCTCCTTGAAACCCGGGAAGATCGAAGGATTATTTCGGAGGGTTTTCTTGCGGGCACATCAACTGATCGCCTAAATTTTGCCGAGCAAACAATTGAGATGACAGATCCAGAAGATCGTGTGGTGATGGCTTCAGAGTGGCTCTTGGATTCGGTGGATAATGACAGTAGTTACGATGACGTTGTTAACGTTGTCGAACGGTGGAGTGAGTATGAGCAGGGTACATGGGAAGCGGAAACTGGAAAAACCGTGATTCCAGAACTGTTCAAGAGATTTTTCGAGGAGGATCAGCAAGCAGCAATGGCGATGATTGCATCTTTAGAGGAGGGGATCGTGCGTGAAATTGCAACGAGTAGGGTCGCCGAGCTACTTGTAAGCGAAGATCCGATGACAGCTAGTGCATTGTTGCGAGATTTGCCTGCCTCTGAGTATCGTGATCGTGCTGTCGTAAAAATGCTAGATGACGTCCGTGAGGACTACCAAACTGCGCTAAGTTGGGCGGAGACATTATCAGATGACGATCTGCGGAACAACATGCTTAGGCAGATTACAGAGAACGCTTCCGGTGAAGAGGCACTTACGCAAGAATAGCGCGGCTCGATATATGTTACGGAAACTGCTGTTGATTGTGGCACCTTGCATTTTGACATGTACTCTAGCGTGGAATTTGGCTGATAAGCGGATAGCGTCTGGTATCAGTACGAACGTGAATGAGCAGAGACCACAACGCTCTTTTGATGAGGAAATGGATGCCTGGTTGATAAGCCTGGAGAGCCCCTCTTTCGTGGCGGATTATGGAGAGGAGTTTAGGAGAAATCTTTTTGAGAGAGCGAGAGAACGACCTATCGAAGTTTTACAGTGGATAAACAAGAATGGATATCCTTATCAATCAGAACAATTGCTAGGGGAAATAGTTGCACTAGTCGATCCAAGAGACGCAATTGTGTTGTCAAGATTTCGCGAGAATATTACACACCAAGAATTGAGGAGGCAGTTTGACGAATCCTTCTTAGGTACGTTTGCGGACACACGCAGAGACGAGTGTATGCGTTATGTCATCAGTAATCCAGATGTGCCTGCTACCGGGGCATGCTTTGTCTTAACGTCACTACTTCGGTACGATTCGACTGAAATGACGCCGTTTTTAGCAGCTATAGAAGGTGCTCCTTGGGCAGGGAATGCTCTGAAGTTGGCCTTCAAGGAGATCGCGACAGAGAATTTGGAGAGGGCTTGGCAAACAGCAGAAGAGCTGCCTGTTTCTGCTGAAATGAAAAACACGGTACTCGCCGGTATTGCAACATCTATCATGGGGGTAGCCCCTGACAATGCAGCTATGCTAGCAAATAACATACCTTATTCTAAGCAGCGTCTTGATGCTATGCGGGAAATAATGCTGGATTGGGCTAAACGGGATCCGCAAGACGTGGGTGAATGGATGAAAGCGCATTTAGATGACGCAGAACGTAACCTGCTAGTAAGCCAAACGATAATGCTTCTGGGAAGCAATGCCCCGAAGGAGTTGTGGCCTCTGATCGACACTTTACCGACGTGGAGTTTGCGAGAGAAAGCAGTGCGTTATGCTGTCCCACAATTACCGAAAGGCACTAGTATTGAGGAGGCATTTACAACGGTAGAATCCTGGGGAGCACCCACGGCTGCTACCAAGGCTTTAGTGATACAGGCAGAAACTATGGCGGCTTATGATTTAGATAGTGCGGTAACAATGATTAACGACGAGCGGTTTCCGGGAGACAAGCGAATTGAAAGTTTAGCGTTAGCGATAATTGAACGTAGTAGGCATGAGACATTGGATTTGGCAGAAACGGTGAAGAACTATTCTGGTGATTCAGTCCCTCGTGTGGCCGAGGCCATTCTCGATAGACAGGAAGAGAAACTGCCTTTGGCAATGACAGAAGCTCTTAGGGATCTAGTATTAGGCACGTCACGCGAAAGTAAATGAGCCTGTAGTACAATCTTTGTGTGACGAGTTGCGTCAGGCACTGAATGAACTCCTGTCGTCACCCGCCGATCATAGAGCTGGGACGCTGCAGTTTCTAGCTCTCCATGGCCGTAGAGAAGGAGAGAAGGTGATAAAATCTGTTATCGTCGTTCGTGGGAGCACAAATAGAAGCGGTGACTGCACGAAGCGGCACGGCGCAGAGCTTATCTATGACAATCGAATCCGCTCCACTTCCTCCAGCTTAATATCGTCCCCACGCCGATCGTAGAGCTGCGTGGTCCGCGTCGACTCGTGGGCCGCGATCGTGGCCGCCGTCTCAAGCTCCCCGCCGTTGTCCAGAAATACCGTGATGCCGGTCGCACGGAAGGTGTGGCAGCACAGAACCGCGTCGATCCCGGCTTTCCTCGCGCGTCTCCGGATCATCGAGAACACGTCCTGCCGACTCATCCCGCGATCGGTGAGCTGCCCCGAACGTCCACGCGTCGAGCGGAACAGGGGAGTGCCTCCGTCGTCTCTGATCGCTGCCGTGAACAGGTAACGGTCCATCCATTCTTCGGCCAGATGATGGCAGGGGACTTCATGGTATTTCCCGCCTTTCTCGTGGAGGCGAAACCAGTAGCGCTTGCCCTTCGGAAAGTAATCCTTCACCTGCATTCCCACCACGGCGCTCACACGCGCGAAGCTGTAGACCATGCACGAAATCAATGCCCGATCGCGCAAGCCTACCAGGGTTGTGGTGTCGATCGATTCCAGAAGATCCGCCGCTTCCTTGCCAGTCAGAACGGGGGTCTTGCCCACCTTGACCACGTGTTTGGGCCCTCGAACTGCGGCGGCGGGGTTGAAGGGCACGATCTGCCCGACGACAAGCCAGTCGAAGAGCATGCGGACGGCCGCAAGGTGCTGCTTGACCGTCGGAGCCGACAATTCATTGCCGAGCAGCTCGACGTGGGCGGAAACATGCACCGGCTCGATGTCTTCGAGGTGCGGAATGCCCACGGCATCGCACCAGTCCAGGAACCGGCCACAGGCACGCATGTAGGCCTCGCGGGTGTTTCTGTTGCGGATCTGGGCGGCGAAGAACTCCAGGTAGCGCCGTGATGCCGCTTCTCCGGCCCTGGTAATGATCTTCGGCTGAAACTTCACCGGCAGCGCCAAACTGAATCCTGAGGAGTTCCCGGAATTCGGTTCGATCGCAACTGGAAGATTATCAGCTTCATCCATGGATCGCATTGTAATGAAATTGTTCTAAAGAACAACTGTTTTTATCATACATAAAGGACATTATGTGGGGATAATAAAGAGAAGAAGCAATAATAAATATTATTGTGCAATAGCGCCGGAGGGCTAGCGTTGCCAGCTGATGCCAAATGCCGATCCCTCGACGCTCCTGGAGCAACTGCTTGCCGCCGCCAAAGAGCGGCAGCTGGCCCCGACGACGCTGGCCGCCTACCGCCGCGCTTGGACTGAATTGCTGACTCATTGCGCGGTTGAAAGTCTGGATCCCGGAGCGCTGTCGCGCGACAAGGCCAAGGAACTGTATCAGCAGATGACGCGCAAGCGTTCGGCTTCGCACCATCTGCAGGTGAAGGCGGCGCTGTCGTTCTTGTATCGGCTCCTCGACCAGTCCAATCCCTTTTCCGACTGCATGGCTCCGCGCTTTCGAGCGGAGGCAACTGAAATGCAGTTTCTTGAAGCCGAGCAAACCGCGCAAGTGCTGCTGGTTCTACGCGAGGCGTCTTCCGACTACTTTGGCCATCTGGCGGCGCACCTGGCTGAAGCCTTGTTCTTCACCGCGTGCCGCTTCCATGAGTGGGCCACACTCCCCGCCGAAAAACTGATTTACGAAAAGGACGGAACGTTCTCAGCAGCCAGGCTCAAGGTGAAAGGGGGCAAATTTCGCGACGTGCCCCTGGTACCGAGACTTTCGGAGTCGCTGCAGGAGTGGCACCGCTTTCTGGAAAGCTATCGCGGCGTGCGCTTGCGCAAAGGGGCGGTGGAGTTCGCGAAGAGTGGATTGGTATTTCCAGGACGCGACGGCACGCCGATTAGCAACCAGGCGTTCAACCGGCGTCTGGCAACGGCCTGTCGAGCGGCAGGGGTGCCGATCATCACCGCGCACGGGCTGCGGCACAGTGCAGCGAATCTGCTGCTCAACGATAAGGGACGCAATCTGCGCGAACTACAGGAACTGCTCGGGCATCGCAGCATGGCAACCACGGCACGCTATACGCACATCGATCGGGCGCGTCTGCGCGGAGTGGTGGAAGCACTTGAATTTGACTTCTAGTCAATGGCGTCAACAACAGCGATCACAGCGGGGATATTGAAAAGCAAAGGCAAACGGCGAGGAGGGCAAGCAGCCAGCAACGGGCACGCGGTGCGCGCCGTGGTGCAGATCCTGCTCGCGACCGGCAAGAGCTACACCATCGAAACCCTGCGTGAAAAGCTGCGGGAGTTCTTTGTCGAAGACAACGACTACGAGAAACGGGCGGTGGCATCGTTCACGTCGTTCGAACTGGTGAGTGCTTTGTTAGAGTCGTCTTCGACGCTCGATGCGGTGGGGCTGCAAATTCGCCTGATCAACGGCACTGCTCAACTCGTCACCACCAGGATTGAAAACGCTAGGCTGCGGGAATTTATTTCAGAACACAGCACGCGTGAAGGAGCAGGGGAGTTGAGCCAGGCCGCGCTTGAGGTGGTGTCCTGCATCGCCTTCAAACAACCGATCAGCCAGGCCGAGATCGATCTGATTTTTGGCGATGTGGACAAGCGCCATGTGGTAAACGTACTGCGCGAGTCAGGACTGGTTGAGGAATTCGTGGGGGAAGGTGGACGCTTGCAGTTCGTGACGACTGGGAAATTCTTGCAGCGCTTTGGGTTGGAGTCGCTTGATCAACTGCGCCTCACGATGTCTCAAACCTGAGTCCATTCCCGTATAGAACCACCGCCAACCGCAGCGCAGACTGAGTCAATTCCCGTATGCTTGGCCTTTGGTGCGCCCCAGCGCCCCAGCGAATAACAAAAATGGACATTTCTTGTCATTTTGTGTTATCCTCAAGGAAAGGAGAATGAACGATGAATGTATCACTAACACCTGAGCTTAAGGACTTTGTCGAACAGAAGGTCAGCAGTGGCCTCTACAAGTCGGCGAGTGAAGTCGTCCGAGAGGGGCTACGCCTACTTGTGAAGAGCGAAGCGCAACCAAGCTTTCGAGTAAGCAGTTCAGAGGAGCTTTTGGCCAAGCTCCAGGAGGGAATCGATTCCCTTGATGCAGGGAAAGCAATTCCGTCTGGAGATGTGTTCAGAGAACTTGCTGAGCTTGGTAAGGGGAAGACTGGAACAGATGGCCAAAGTTGAGTTCTCTCAGGAAGCTCGGGATGATCTGAGAAGCATTTGGCACTACATCGCTGGTGATAATCCAGACGCAGCAAATCGCGTGATCACAGAGGTAGAGAAAGCTTCTGAGCAACTCGCCTCGCACCCGAGAATGGGAACTCTCCGGCCAGACTATCACAATCTCTACCTGTGGCCGCTGCCGAAATTTCGCAATTACCTGATCTTCTACCGTCTGAAGGAGGAAGATTCTGTGGTTCAGATCGTCAGGGTTTTGCAGGGATCGCAAGATCTACGGAAATCACTTGGGGGTGACGAGTAGATAATTTTCCCAACCAGGGCAACGAATGGCAGATTTCTAGCAGAGGCTCGGCTACGCGGCGATCCCGGGACGGAGGGCTTCCTTGCAGAGCACATACCGTGTGAAGGCCTCGGTCAATCCAAGCCGCTGTATCCCGTTCGTGATATATTTTGGATGGGATATTTTCTCGAACACATACCAGGGGTCGATCCCTCTCGCTTCCGTCACCAATGACGGCCAGGCGTCCTGCTCATCGTTGTCTCGTCCGATCCAGATGAGAGCACATAGTTCTTCAAGTGCAGCCGAAGAGAGTTCTTTCACGCTGATCCAAATCGAACGCTCGATGCTTTCGAAAGGGTCGTGTTGGAGAAGCGTAAGGATCTGGGAAATGTTGCCGAACGTAAGGGTCGTCAGAGGGAGACGAATGTCTGGTTCCGGTTCCTGTGGACAATGAAACTGCTTCATTACGATTCAGAGTGAATACTATTCAAAAGAACACTTAATTAAGGGGAAAGTCACGCGAAAAATGCTACTTAGATACATTTGCCACAATTGACGCAGGGAGAGGCGAGCCTTAAGAAGGAAGTCCCCAATATGAATAACCGCATCAATCTCACATCGGAGCAACTGCGTGAAGCAGCAGCTATCAAAGATCAAATCGAAGCCCTGGAAGCAAAGCTTGCCGGACTTCTCTCGGGAGCCGGAGTGTCTGCCGTATCAGCAGCGCCGGTGGCAGCCACTCCTGGCAAGCGGCGAGGGCGCAAGCCAGGCTCGAAGAATAAGGTCAAAGCGTCTGCCGAATCCACCCCGAGCGATTCTGCTGCCGCACCGACCGCCAAGAAAAAAGCCAAGCGTCAAATGAGTCCTGAAGGCCGTGCCCGGATCATCGCTGCCCAAAAAGCGCGCTGGGCTAAAGCCAAAAAGGGCAAGTAGCCCGTAGTCCATACACACAGTGAACAAATGCGATACGAGCAAATGAAATCCAGTGGTTACGGCTGCTATCAGCCGCCTCGCTCTGAGCACCGTTGTCGGCCTCAATCTGATGCCCAAAGAAAGCATTTTCGCCAACGCGGAAGAAGCTGCAAACAGTATGAAGCTTTACTTCACCGTCTCCTCAGCATTGAACTTCGCCGAGCACGGGACGTTTATTCTATTTGCGATGGCCTTGCTCGCATTTTTTTGGAATCGCTTGCGCGTAGTATCGCCAGCATCTAACAAATCGCTCGAGCCAACCGCTGGCCGTCGCGATGCGCAGATTTGATTTTATGAAACAGTTCTCGATGTTTGCCGCGCTCGCTCCCGCCAGCGGTAGCAGCTCATTCTCGTTTTGCCAAGAAATTTTGAGACGATCTCTGCTCGCTCAACTTATCGCTATGGGATTTCTCTCCTCAATATTCGGCTGTAGTCCAAAGCAGTCCAACACGACCGATACCGATGGCAGGATTTCAGCGACGGCCGAATTCAACCACAAGCTTGATCCGATTGATCGAGGCGAGCGGTATGAGGATCCGCTCGGAGACGCTTTGGTTGAGAAGGGTCTTGGCGAGGCTGACGGCGGAGGAACGATGCAGAGCAAGGAGGGTGAGATTCTCTACATCGACGTCCACATGTATCTGACGAATCCCGACGAGAGCATTCCGTTTGTGACACGATTTCTTGAGGAGCGAGGGGCGCCGAAGGGATCCAAACTGAAGATCTACGATGGGGACGATGTTGTGAGGGAGGTTCCGTTTGGCATCCGCGAGGGCTTTGCAGTTTACCTCGACGGAGTGAATCTGCCTGATGAGGTTTACCGCGAGTCTGACAGCAATGTAGTTGTGAGCGAGATCGACAAGCGGCTTGAGGGTCACGGAGAGATTGAAGCTCACTGGCAGGGACCGACTGAGACTGCTCTTTACATTTACGGTGACTCCAATGCCACGATGAAGCCGTTGATTCAGGACTTCATGGATTCTTACCCATTGTGCAAAGGTGCCCGCATTGTCGATCTCACCCCTTAAACGAAACAGGCAGAAGGCGTCGCTCTCAACACCTGCC
>JAGROY010000205.1:0-4556 GCA_020439995.1 Verrucomicrobiia bacterium | reverse complement strand
CAACCCACAGTCGAAGCCTCGCCCTGAGAGGACTTCGACGTTAGCCCAATAATGAAAGCGCTCTTAATCGCTGTTCTCTCTCTCCCCGTATCAGTCTTCGGCGGAGACTTCGACAATTGGTACTTCGAGTTTCTCTCAGAGCGATGCGAAATATCAGGGAAGACATTTTCGCCGGATGGCAAAGAAACTGGAACTTTCACTGGCGCTTCAACCGGAAAGGTTTCGCCTAAAGGGGCGAAGTTCACAGAGAGTTTTGAGTACATCTACATGCCCGGCGACCACAAGGCGAAGGATTCCTTGGTTTGGACAAAGGGGAAAGATGGCATTTTTCGAAGTGCCAGCAAGGATTCCGCAGGCAACAGGTTCTCTATCGAGCTGACAGTAAAAGCTGACCACCATTATGATTTGAAATCGACGTTTGCCGATGGGAGGACAATCGAGACAAAAGCTAAACTCAGAGAGGGTGTCATTCATGCTGTCGACACCGCACGAACCAAGGAGGGTGAAGTGGTGTTTGTGCTCAAATACACCCGATCTAAGGCTGTGGCTACCAACAGGCTGCCCGCCGCGAGTCGAAAGTGACATGACAGTTCAAACATCAGCCCCGAAATCGGAGTGCGCCCTTGCGCCCTCAGGCAGCCAGTGGCAGCACTCTCGCGATACAATGAGGAACCTAAAGACCATACTCGTCGTGATCCTCGCGTTCACGCCGTTCGTGAATGCCGAAGAGCCCAAGGAGCCGTGGGTTAATCTACCTGCGAAATTCGCATCCAAGCTGCCAGAGTGTGACCGCATTGAGGTTTTCCTACTTAGCGGCGGCGTGCAGGACGACGGTGGAGATGGCACATTCCCCATCCGCCCATACAAAAAGTTTTCGAAGATCGAGAAGAAGCAAGATCTCAGGAATGAAGAAGCTAAGAAGTTCTGTGCCACTTGGCGAAGTTTAACCTTCGACATGTGGAGCCAGGCTGCGTGTCATTTTCCCATTTACGGATTGCGCTTTTACGAAGGGGACAAGCTACAGTTCGAGACGAGCGTTTGCTTCGGTTGCTCCAATTTCTATTTTCCTCGCGCAGGCGGAGGCACATCGTGGCACGGATTCAACAAGAACGATGAAGCGGGCAAGGCCTTGATATCAAGCCTCTCCGAGATCATTCCCCGCCCCGAAATGGTCAAGAAACGCGAACAAGGCGTGGGTGGACAACCCGCTAAGTGAAATCTACTCAACTGTAGTGTCCCCAGCCAACGGTGGGTACCTTTGCGCCGTTAGACCCGTATTTCACATTCGGGCTTCAAAAGGGCACCTTGTGCGACGCACTGTCGGTCGTTTGGCGGACGCGCTTGTCGTAAATCTGCGTTGTCGTCACATGCCGATGGCCGAGCAGTGTCTGCACGTCGATGATATCGACTCCAGATTTCAGAAGCAGCGTCGCCGTGGTAGCCCGTAGTGAGTGCGGGGTGAAGATGCAGCGTTTGACCGTCGTTCCATCCGGAAGCTCAATCGTTTTGTGGGAGCGGGGGAGTTTCTCGAGGTAGCGAAGCAGGAGTTCATACATCGCGGTGAGCCCGATGCGCTTCTTGCCAAGCTTTTCACTCCGTGAATTGAGTCTGGCGCGAAAGAGAGGGCCTGACACAATCCCGGCCTTCTCGATGTATTCCTGAATCGCTTCCGCCGCCTCCGGGTGGATCCCGATGGTGCGCTTGGATTTGCTCCGGCCTTTTTCCTCGATGCGAATGGTCGAGTCGTCTTCATCGAAGCGAAAGTCTGCGACATCGAGATTACAGCCGGTCGCAATGCGAGCCCCCGTAAACAGGTAGAATTTCAGAATCGCCCGGTCGCGGTAGTCCAGGACTTCATCACCGGCGGGGTAGCCCATAAGTTTCCGAGCCTGGTTCGCTGTCAGCGGTTTCGTTTCTTCGACTGGATCAGTCGCCGGTCGTTTGATGAAATCCTTGTGCGCTGGATTCTGGACGATGATGGGAAGCTTCGCGTCGGCCGCGACTTCGCGCATGAACTGGAAGAACCCTGAGAGCGACGAAATTCTCCGGTTCAGCGTCTTCGGTGCAAAATTCTTTTCCTCGCTCATAAACGAGCGCCACCGGCGCACATCTTCAACCGAGGTCTTCAGCAGCTGCCAGGAATCCACGGGCCAGTCGATATTCAGAAATTCAATGAACGAAAGCACATCGCGCCGGTAGCAGCGCTGGGTGTGATAATTCTCTGAGCGCTTGACCCAGGCTTCAAACATGTGCGCCACCGACATGTAAAAGCTCTCGAGTTTCTGGCGAACGACAGGGGATTCGTGACCGGCTACTACCGGCGGCAGCTCGATGAGCTCCGCCTCGGAGATTCTGTCGGGCAGCTCTCTACCTGGAATGTCGATTTCGTTGACCATGGTGTAATCCGTTGCGCGTCACGAAACTGAGGACTCCCCTCTCGTTTTTCAAAATCCTGACGAACGATGATAACAGATTTTATCATCGTTTATGGAAGGCGTCAAATGACGGCAGGGGACTTTGGCTAAACCAGCGATTCCGCTTCTCGTTTCTCCGACATGTCGAGTTGCTGGAAAAGGTCGCCACCACTGCCGCGGCAAAAGTCTGCGCCCATCCGCGAACCGGAGAAGTCGCCAGACATCACCTTCATGAAGCCTCGATGCAGCGCCAGTTCAAGGCGGCCGCATCCCACCTCCTTGAAAACGGCACCGACATCCGGACGCTCCAGCAAATCCTGGGTCACGCTGACGTCTCGACAACGATGAGCTTTCCTTCACTGATTCCAGGACGCGACGCGCTTCCTGGGGGCTTTTCTTTCTTTCTTGGCTGAGCGCCTCGTGCGGAATAGTTTTGCTCCCAAGAAAATGGAGACTGATGAAACGCCAAAGCCGAAGCGGATACATTTCTCGCTGACGTTGCTATTGTCGTTTTTGGCATTTCCAGTCGGATACACGATTGATCAGACGTTTCGATGGACAAATCACTGGGAGGGGTTTCTGAGCGGCCTCATCCAAGGTGCAATACTTGGAGTCCCGTGGTGTTTGATTTACGTCCTTCCGTGGAGCCTTATCATCTTTGGGCTTTACCGCTGGCGGCATTGGCAGAGGTTCCGAACGCAGTGGATACTTGCGCCGAGTATCTTGATTGTGACCTTTATGATAGCTTCGCTGATTTTTGATCCACCGAGTCCGTCGAAGCGGTTCAAGAACTTTGCAAAGACTGAATTGCCTGCCAACGCACAGAACCTCAGCTTCCAATTTCGTGGGGGCGGATTCGCTGATTACTCCGACACCTACTACTTCAAGACGACGCCTGAGGAGGTTGACCGTATCATTGGCGATATGGGGCTGGAGGAGGACGAATTCTACGGCCGTGAGGGGTTGTCGCACACAACCGTTTCCAAGCTGGATGGCTGTCCAGACTTCTCATCCTGGGAGGGCGCAAAGCAGTTCAAGGGCTGGGACGAAAGACAGCATTGGTTTTACTACCTTATTACTGATTCCACCCGCACGCACGTTTACGTAATGGTCGGCTGCATATAAAATACAAGAGGCTAACAAGACACAGCAACCGCCACTAGCCGCCCTGTTGACATGATCCTCCGTAACTACAACCCCAACCCCGCGTCGGACGCTCGCCTCCGCTAGTGGCGGCGCGTGCTCTTTGACGTTCGCCTCAAAATTATGAACATCGAGGAGGTCACTATTCCTGTAATCATGGCATCTCCGTCCGAGCCACGGGTTCTAAAGGCGTGGCATGTAGCGGATAGTGTGCAAGTTGCCGTCGGTCAGGATCTTTACGACCTCGAAGAGGCTGGCCAGATGATTTTAGTTGAGAGCTTTACCGATGGATTCATCAAGCTGCTCGTAGGGGCGGGGGAGCAGGTTGAGGCTGGTCAGCCTGTTGCAGAGATTATTCGTGATGATCGCCCGAGAAAGAATGTCACCTTGCTCGTTGATCTTATGCCAGAAGAGCAGGACTGGATCGACGCCCAGCGGGGAAGTCTCGATCGGCGCGGTTGGCTCTCGATTTTTGTTCGGAATGCCATTCAAGCCGCAAAAGAAAAAGACGAATCGGGTAGGCGGGAGATTCTAACTCCCGCCCCCCACACCACCAAGCATACGGGACCGTACTAAGGCGGTTCCGACACGCCACATGTCACTCAGACGTATTCCGGCCTTTCGGTCCGTCTGGGTAACGGATAGATACCCATAGTTTCTCTAGACTTAGCACGCCCTGTTCCGCCAGCCACGCGTCAGTCATCGCACGTTGCACGATGGAGTTATGCCTCATTCGCCAATGTCCTTTGCGACTTCGACTCGCTTTGTGCACCTCTCCCCGCCCAATCCCAGGCGAAGAGCATCCCACACGACCCGAATCAGGAACTCCTCAGGGAGGAATCATCTCGCCCATACTGGCAAACATCTACCTGCACTACGTGCTCGATCTTTGGATAGAGCGCCTAGTCAACAAAGAAAGCCAGGGCAAAGTGATCTTCATGAGGTATGCCGACGATGTGATCGTTGGATTCGAATACAAACGCGATGCGGACAACTACC
>JAGROY010000204.1 GCA_020439995.1 Verrucomicrobiia bacterium | reverse complement strand
CCTTGAAAGAGGACGCTGCTCTGCAACGCACAGGGACGTTTGTCCCCAAACGTCCGGCTGGGTGCGCGCTGGCAATCGGAAAGGAGGGCCAGTACCTGACCGCATTGGACAGCATGTTTCTGTCGGGCGTTCAATTTCGCAAACTGGATGACAGCCGGGGGATTCGCCCCATAGTTGAGTTATGAGTGATAAGGATGATCCAGAACCACCACCATCGTCGCCACCACCTCCGCCGGGAACACCGGATCCAGAGGAAATAACGCGGCGGTTGAGCGAGTTTTTCAAAGCAAACTTTGGCGAAGGTGGCGCTTTTACGGTGATGCCAGGATTTGGGAAGGCGCCGACGTCCACGGAAAGCAAGGCTGATGAAGGGCCTGCCGAAGCTGAGAAACCCGGCGCTTCATTCGACGGCGATATTCTCGAGTTCAACTACCGTCCCAAGGAAATCAAGGCGCATCTGGATCGCTTTGTTATTCGGCAGGATGAGGCAAAGAAGGTGCTGTCGATCGCTGTGTGCGATCACTACAATCATGCGAGGAGTCTTTCGCGACTCGAGCGTGAAGATCCTGAGCGTGCTGCGGAGATTGAATACTCGAAACAGAA
Organism: Verrucomicrobiia bacterium; assembly: GCA_020439995.1. Taxonomy (GTDB): domain Bacteria; phylum Verrucomicrobiota; class Verrucomicrobiia; order Verrucomicrobiales; family DEV007; genus JAGROY01. Next base: position 7,331 of record JAGROY010000204.1, on the reverse strand, counting down.
TGTCATTGTCGTTGGTCCAACGGGGGTAGGGAAGACCTATCTCATCAAGCACATTGCCGAGATGATAGGCGTCCCTTTTGTGAAAGCGGATGCCACGAAATTCAGTGAGACTGGCTACGTGGGAGCGGATGTCGATGATCTGGTTCGCGAGCTCGTCAGGAAAGCGGACGGTGACGTGAACCTGGCGCAGTACGGGATCGTCTACATTGATGAAATCGACAAGCTGGCGACCCAGGGTTCATCGATGGGGCGTGATGTTAGTGGACGTGGTGTGCAGACGGCTCTGCTGAAGTTGATGGAGGAAACGGAGGTGGCGCTGCGCAGCTCGAACGACATTCAGGGGCAGATGCAGGCGATGTTCGACATGCAGCGTGGCAAGGCTCCGCAGAGTGACCGGATCAACACGCGGCATATTTTGTTCATTGTTAGTGGTGCTTTTTCCGGGCTGGAAAAGGTGATCAATCAGCGGCTCAAGACCGGGGCCATCGGCTTCGGTGCTGAGAAACGTGAGGAATTGCTTGATGCCGAGATGTTCCACCACGTCAATACGCAGGATTTTGTCGACTTTGGATTCGAGGCTGAGTTCATCGGGCGCCTGCCTGTTCGCGTGTTTTGTGAGCGCCTCACTGCCAGTGACTTTTTTGAAATCATGACGCGGTCGGAGGGGAGCGTGATTCGTCAATACGAGCGCGAGTTCGAAGCTTACGGGATTCAGGCGAAGTTTGAGGAGTCGGCGCTGCGGATCATTGCGGAGCGGGCTGCCGGGGAGAACACTGGAGCCCGCGCACTGATGACGGTGTGCGAACGTGCGCTGCGCGACTTTAAATTTGAGCTGCCGGGAAGTTCGATCAGTGAGATCACGGTCGGTGCGCGATTGATGGAGCAAAAGGACGAGGTGCTCGATTATTATCGCGAGCTGGGCAGCAGAGTGGATACCCAGAAGGTGTTCTCCGAAATGCAGTTGTTCTGCGAAGATTTCGCCAACCGTCACGGAGTCACGATGCGGTTCGACCGGGACGTGGTCGATGCCCTTGCGAAGCGATGTAGCGAAGAGCATATGGCTCCGCTCGCGCTGTGCCGCCAGTTGTTCAAAGACTACCAGTTTGGCCTGCAACTCATCCAGAAGAATACGGATCAAAGTGTGTTCGATCTGACCCCGGGCGCGATCGAAGATCCTGACCGCTACCTCAGTGATTATCTGGTTGCGTCCTATCGCGATCGTAAGCCATCGTGACATGAAAATCTGGATCAGACATCTCGATGGCAATGTAGAGGATTTCGGGACAGCAACCGAGGCTGAGGCTGTGGAGCGATTCCGTTTGCACGACTGGGACGCAGAGCTGGCTGACTACGATTCGGAAAAGGACGGGCTCGACCACTGCCTTCCATCATTTGGCATGGTCGACGGCGAGCAGGCATCCTGCGATCTGACACCTTTCGATGAGGAGTCCTGCAAAGTGAACTTTTACTTCCACAAGCCGGGCAAGCTGTTCGGGATCTTCCCGATCAAGAAGAACGTCTGGCAGCATTTGCCCAGGTATCCGCGCACGTCTTTTGAGAAAGTGGTGAGATTGTTCTACGCCAGAGACATCGAAGGATTGTGTCAGCTGATCGCGAGGGAAAAGGGGATTTCGGCATAACCCAGCTGCGAGTAAGACACCTTCCATGATAAATTTACCAGCAGGCTTGACCACACAGCGGGTGCCTGTGCATACTCTATTCCGATAATATTACTATTGACCGATATTTTCCATGAGCAATAAATCGCCTGACTCTCCCGATCCTCACTCTGCCCCTGCCAATCCGGCGGAAACTGGCTCCGACCAATCCAACCATGACATGGCGGACGCTTTGTCGCGCAGGGGCTTCCTGAGCAAGGGCGGCGTAGCTGCGGTGCTAGGGGCGGTGGGTGCCAAAATCGTTTTTTCTGACAAAATGCCGTCCGGCCTGATCCCGGTGGCAATGGGACAGGAACCGCCACCTTTTACGGTCGAAGGCAAGGATGGCCTGACCTATTTGAATGATCGCCCTGTAAATGCTGAGACACCTGCCCATCTGCTGGATGATGAGGTCACTCCCGGTAGCAGGCTTTTCATCCGCAACAATGGCCATCCGCCAGCCGCGACTGACATTGATCCCGAGACGTGGACGCTGCGCATCGAAGGCGAGTCCTGCAAGAATCCTCGGACGTTTACGCTTCCTGAATTGAAGAAGGAATTTAAACATTACACCTACCGGCTGACTATCGAGTGTGGTGGCAATGGCAGGAGTGAGTTTAACCCGCCCGCGACCGGCAATCAGTGGACTGTGGGTGCTGTGGGATGTCCCGAGTGGACAGGGGTGCGACTTAAAGATGTTCTTGAGGCCTGTGGCATCGCGGATGAAGCGGTTTACATCGGCTACTACGGTGCGGATATTCATTTGTCTGGCAATCCTGAGAAGGATCCTATTTCCCGTGGCGTGCCCATGCGCAAGGCGCTGGAAGATGAGAGCCTGCTCGCCTTTGCGATGAATGGCGAGGATCTGCCGTTGATGAACGGGCACCCGCTGCGCATTGTGTGTGGTGGCTGGCCTGCTTCCGTCTCAGGGAAATGGTTGAAGCGTATCGTCGTCCGCAACGTGGTGCACGATGGTGAGAAGATGACGGGCACTTCCTATCGAGTGCCGAAGCATCCCGTTCAGCCAGGGACTGACGTTCCCAAGGAGGACTTCGAAATCATCGAATCGATGCCGGTAAAGTCGGTGACGACGTATCCGAAGTCGGGCATCACGCACTCGCTTGGTGAGTTGCTGAATGTCCGTGGTCACGCCTGGGCGGGCGATCTTTCGGTGAAAGAGATGTGGGTCTCGGTCGACTTCGGGGCCACTTGGCAGAAAGCCGATTTAAAAGCTCCGGCCAACCGCCTCGCCTGGCAGCGCTGGACGACGCAGCTGAAGTTTCCAGAAATTGGATACTATGAAATCTGGGCTCGAGCGGTCGATTCCGAGGGGCGCAGCCAGCCGATGGTAGTGCCAGGCTGGAACCCGAAAGGATATCTTAACAACGCATGTCACCGGATTGCAGTGCAAGTCGTATGAAAATGAAATCTTGCCCTCTTTTGATAGGTCTCGTGCTGGCAGCAGCACTGGGAACCGTGATCGCGGACGACAAGGCGGAAATCGCTGTCGACCCGGTGAGTGGTTTAAAAATGGCACCCGGCTGGGAAGTCGTGCGCGCCAGTTGCATCACTTGCCACAGTGCAAAACAGTTTCTCCAGCAGCGGGGCACGCGTCAGACCTGGGACAATGTAATCGTCTGGATGCAGGAACGCGGCGGGCTGCTCCCACTGGACAGCGAGACGCGCAAGACGATATTGGACTATCTGGAGACAAATCATGGCCCAGGCGAGTCTTTCCGCAGGCCTCCTATTCCAGCGAATTTGATGCCCGAGAATCCCTATGTAAGCGAGATTCGGAAACAGCTGGAAGCTGAGGAGGCGAAGAAAAAGGCGAAATAAGCGGCTGCACATTCCTGTTACAACGAGAAGGGGTACCCGATCCTCTTCGGCATTTGTGGCGATATCCGGCAGGTATCTGCTGTGTGACGAATTGTAGAAAAAACTGTGCATCCCGGGCGCTTTCCCTCTAGGCTCAGCGCCACTACTCATGGTTAACTATTCTTCTGTTCTCTCTCGCTTGCATTGGTCGGGCCTTGATGGTCGATGGATCCAAAGGACTTTTTCAGCTTTGGCTGTAGCAGGCGTTTGTTCGTGTGCTTTGGCTGGCAGTGCTGCGGCGGACGATGTGCCGCTGATCGCCGGCCTGGCCGAGCAACCGGAGACATTGCGGGAGCGAATCGCAAACGCGGTCGACAGCGTGTATCCAGCACTGGTGCGGGTGGAGGTGGTGAGCGAGGTGAGTTCTCAGGGGCGTATGAGGAAGATTCGCGGTTCCGGGAGTGGAGCGATCATTACCGGTGAGGGGCACGTTTTGACCAATCACCATGTGGCGGGCAAGGCAACGCGGATCATTTGCCGCTTGTCCAATCGTGAGGAAATTGATGCCGAGCTGGTGGGGACAGATATTTTAAGCGATCTGGCAATCCTCAAGTTGGATCTGGCTTCCAGGAAGGATAAGTCGCCATTGCCTGTGGCCGAATTGGGTGATTCCTCGAAAGTTACTGTAGGAGACACTGTTCTGGCGATGGGCAGTCCTGCTGGTCTTTCGCAGTCAGTGACGATGGGTATTGTCTCGAATACGGAGATGATCCCTCCGCGATCATCGTCTTTCGATCTGGACGGTGAAAACGTCGGCGAACTGGTACGCTGGATCGGTCACGACGCGGTGATTTATCCGGGCAACAGCGGCGGCCCATTGGTTGATCTCGATGGAAAAATCATTGGAGTAAACGAAGTGGGGATAGGAAGTCTGGGCGGTGCCATCCCTGCAAATCTGGCGGCAAAGGTGGCTCAGGAAATTATCGACAAGGGCGAAGTCCGGCGCAGCTGGGTAGGTATCAACGCGCAGCCACTGCTGAAGGATATGCAGGGCGAAAGAGGTGTGCTGGTAGGGGGCGTCATCGAAAATTCTCCCGCAGCGGTAGCGGGTATCTCTGCTGGTGATGTGATCACCCATTTTGGTGGTGTCGAGGTCGACGCTTTCAGCAGTGAGGACATTCCCTTGTTCAATGCAGTGGTTTTTGGCGCGCCGATTGGCGAGGATGTGAAAGTGTCAGGCCGCAGGAGCGGGGAGGAAATGAAATGGGAAATCAAGACCGATCCCCGTGAGGGCACGGTTGGTCAGCCGGTCGAGCTTAAGAACTGGGGGATCACCGCCCGCGATTTCACCCGGCTCTCGGCGCTGGTGCACAGGCGCTCGGATAAGAAGGGCGTCCAGGTGGAGTCTGTCCTGGCGGGTGGCCCTGCAAAAGAAGCCAAGCCTGCTCTGGAGCCCAGAGATGTGATCGTGAAAGTCGGCGATCAGGAAATTATCAATATCGATGGTTTGCGCGATGCCACCTCCGCAGTGTTCAAAGGCAAAGACGGGCCACAGCCAGTTCTCGTGACCTACGATCGCGATGGTGAAGAAATTCTCACTGTGGTCAAAGTCGGCCCTGATGAGACCATTTCGAAGCCAAAGAGATCTGATAAAGCCTGGTTGGGGATCGATACGCAAGTGCTCAGCCGCGACTTGGCGGACGTGTTAGGATTGAAAGGGAAAAAGGGTGTCCGAGTCACGCGTGTTCATGGCGGAACCACGGCCGAGAAGGCGGGGCTGAAAGTGGGGGATATCATTCTGAAGCTCGATGGCCAGGTGATCAATGCCTCCCGTCCGGAGGATTCGAGTATCTTCGAAAATCTTATCCGCCAGTACGATACAGATTCGGAAATTGAGCTGAGCGTTTCTCGCAGCGGCAGTGAGGAAATCCTTACTGTGCCACTCCAGTCGCGACCGGTGTCGGCTGACGAACTCGATGAATACGAGGACACGGACTTTGAATTCACAGCGCGAGAGCTGGCATTTGAGGACAAGGTCGACCGCAGGCTGGACGAGGGAGCAACGGGCGTTCTGTTGTCCAAAGTGGAAGGTTCCGGTTGGGCTGAACTTGCCGGGCTGGCCGCAGGCGACATCTTGCTGACTGTGGACAGCAAGCCCGTGAGTGGCCTGGATGATCTGAAGAAGATAATGGCGGAGATCAAGGAAACGCGTCCCCGCCAGGTGGTCGTATTCGTCCGTCGCGGGATCTACACTGGTTACCGGGAACTGGAACCGGACTGGGCCGAGTGATCGTTTGTAATTCGCATTCCATTCCCCGCAAACTCAACGTTACTTCTGTTGTGAAAAACCGCTACCGTACCATCCTGAGAACCCGCTTTGGCTTGCCCGTTATCCTTCTCATCGCCATTGCTTCCGCAGGGCAGCTTTATGGGGATGTGAGGCCAGTCGACGAGATCGCCCGTGAAGTGGCTGAAGCCCGGGGCGACGCGATTGTGACACTGGCAGTAGTGATGAAGATGACACTATCCGTGACTGGAGCCCCCGAACAGTCTCAGGAACAGACCGCCGAGGTGCCGGGCGCGATCGTCAACCGGCAGGGCTGGGTGGCTACTTCCTATTCCAATCTCCAGCCTCATGTGACTCCCGGGGGACTCCCTGACGGGATCGAAGCAAATATCACCACCGAGATTCAGGAGCTCAAAATTATCTGGGCGAACGGCGATGAGAGTACTGCCGAGGTCGTGTTGCATGATTCGGATCTCGACGTGAGCATCATCCGCCCGATCGAAGCCCGCGAATCTGCGGTGTCGATCGACTTCTTGACTGCGACAGGCGGTGCGCCGCCGAAAGTGTTGGATGAGATCATCATGTTAGGCCGACAGGGGAAGTCGATCGATCGACTGATCCTGGTCGAAACTGGCCGATTGAACGCCTTGATCGAGCGCCCGCGTCCAATGTTTGTAGCCAGTATCGCCGCGCCAGGAACGCCCGTTTTCGATCGCGGCGGTGAGCTGCTGGGAATGTCGGCACTGAAACGGTCGGGAGATGAGAATCCGGCCCCTGTGATCCGGCCGGCAGCAGATGTGGCAAAGGTGCTGCGGGCCGCGCTTGACGGTGCGGGCGTAGCGACCGTTGAGCCGGTGAACGCTGGGGCCAGCGGGGGGCTCGCAGAGACGGGGCGCGTGATTCTGGATAAATTTCAGGACAGCATCGTTTCGCTGTTGGCTGTCACCGAGTCTCGCGGACGGACACAGGAAGTGAGAAGTGTAGGTGTGGTGATCGGTGGCGATGGACTAGTTGTGACATCGCGCTCTGCCGCAGGGAGCGATCTCAAAGAGGTGAAGATCATTCTGGCTGATGGATCGGAGGTTGCAGCGACAGTGGTACTCGATGATCCAGATCTCGACTTGGCGTATGTCCGTGCGAAGCAGGAGGACGTGGAAGCGCAGGGACTCACATTCACCCCTGTGCAGCCTGATGGTGAGGAGCATAAGCCAGCGGCACTGCAACTCGCGGATCCGGTCATCATTTTGACCCGGGAAGCACCCGCATTCTTTCGCCAGGCCAAGTTAATTGTCACCCATGTGGATTCGGTGGTTGATTTGCCCCGCCGCTATTACCGAACGCCTCAGAAGCAAGGCGGCGCTGCGGCATTCAATATGGCCGGAGAACTGGTGGGAGTCTATGCCCGCCGGGTTTCGGGTGAAGAAACGCGGCACCGAATGATCTTGCCGATGGCTCACGTCTACGAGGGGGCAGAACGCGCCCGGAAAGCAATTTCTGATACCGATTCAACGCCAGCCAGTGCCGAATCAACCGATATCGAACAGGGGGAGCCCGAGCAATGACCATCA
>JAGROY010000203.1 GCA_020439995.1 Verrucomicrobiia bacterium | reverse complement strand
GCCTTTGTCGGCGGACGATCTACTATAAGAGCTTCTAACTATGTATGTAATCAAAGATCCCGCATATCTGCGGCCCAACTCCATCTTGCTGTCTGATCGTGCAAACCGTATCGAAGCACTGCGGGTTGTGCGCCGGAGGTAAAACGGCACCCCACCAGTGCAGGTAACACATTTCACGAGAACGAACCATTCCTCAATCTTGACAGCCGGGGACAAAGTAGGATTGAATGGGGAGGATGGTACGTTCGAAGAATCCTCTCAGATCGGCGCTTGGCTGCGGTTGCGCGCTACTCGCCTTTGCAGGGGTGGCATTCGTCGTCGCAATTGCCGGTTTCGTTTTCTCCATGATGAAGAATTCTGAACCGTACAAGCACGCCCTGACTCAAGTGCAGAACGATCCGCAGGCGGTAGCGTTCCTTGGCGAACCGATCGAACCCGGCTGGCTGCTCACGGGAAAGATTGATCTTTCCGGCTCCTCAGGCAGTGCGGATATCTCCATTCCTGTGGAAGGCTCCAAGGCCTCAGGCCGACTTAACGTTGTGGCATCAAAGTCAGGAGGAGTGTGGAGCTACACTGTGTTGCGGCTGACCTCGGACGGACTTTCGCAGCCGCTTGACCTTCGCTCCAGCATAGAAGCTGAGGATCAGAAGGTGGAGCTTCTGCCTGAAGCACCATGATTCCGCAGAGGCATTGTTGGACTTTGATCCGGGGATTTCTCTGATTCCGCTGATTTGGAAGGACATACTATCCCCAAGAATCACGGGCTGCGCCTTACAAAGCCATCAATGCCTGTTCAGCGACTGCAACCGTCGTTGCGATGTCTTCGCTGGAGTGGGCGACTGAGATGAAGCCGGTTTCGTAGGGGGACGGGGCGAAGTAGACGCCGTGGTCGAGGCAGGTGTGGAAAAACTTGGCGAAGGCGGCTTTGTCTACGCGCATGGCATCTTCGAGGTTTTGCACGGCTCCTTCGGCGAAGAACAGGCAAAACATGCTTCCGATGCGGTGGAAGGTCCAGGGCAAGCCTGCTGTTGCAAGTGCTCCGCGCATTCCTTGTTCAAGTTCAGCACCGAGTCCTTCCAGTTGCTGCCAGCCGTTACGCTTTTCCATTTCCTTCAGCTGCGTCAATCCGGCGGCCATGGCCAGGGGATTACCTGACAGGGTTCCGGCCTGGTAGACCGGGCCATCGGGCGCAAGCTGGTTCATGATGTCGGCACGTCCGCCAAAGGCACCGACGGGCAGGCCGCCTCCAATGACCTTCCCCAGCGCAGTGAGGTCTGGGGTGATGCCGGTCAGTTCCTGGACACCACCTTTTGCCACGCGGAAGCCGGTCATGACTTCGTCGAAAATGAGCACAGCTCCATGCTTCTGCGTGATCTCTCGAAGAAAGCTGAGGAATCCATCCACTTCAAAAAACAGTCCTGCATTGGCTGGGACAGGCTCAAGGATGACTGCGGCAATCTGATCGCCGCTCTCGGCAAAGGCTTCCTCCACAGCCGCCCTGTCGTTAAATGGCAGGGCGGTCGTCAGCTCGGCGAATGCTCTGGGCACCCCGGCGCTGTCCGGTTCGCCATGGGTCAAGGCACCGCTGCCAGCTGCGACTAGCAATGAGTCGACATGCCCGTGGTAGCAGCCGGTGAATTTGATGATGCGGTCGCGGCCAGTGAATCCTCGCGCCAGTCGAATGGCGCTCATCGTGGCTTCGGTGCCACTGTTGACCATGCGCACTTTTTCCACGGATGGCACCCAGTCACAGATCAGCCGAGCCATTTCCACCTCGTAGGGGTTCGGGATGCCAAAACTGACGCCATCCTTCGCCGCGTTGTGCACAGCTGCGATGATGCATTCCGGCGCGTGCCCCAGAATGGCAGGGCCCCAGGTGCCGACGTAATCGATCAGCTCATTGCCATCGACATCCCAGAGGCGGGCTCCCTTTGCCCGGCGAACAAAAAACGGCGAGCCGTCCACGTTGCGGAACGCCCGCACTGGTGAATTCACCCCACCGGGGATTTTTTCGCAAGCTGCCGCGTAGAGTTTCTCGGAGGTCTGTCGGTTCATGCCTTACCCATAGCAAAAGCCGCGAAGATTGCACCGAGAGAATCCGTCGCGTGTCTGCGGACTGCTCTACTTATTGTTGATTGAGCACGAAAAGCCCCGTTGCGAAATGCCTGCGCACTTCACAACGGGGCTGTTGCAAATTTTGACCTGCTTAAATGAGACTATTGGCGGCGGCGAGTGAATACCATCAGGGAGCTGCCACAGAGCAAGAGGAGCGCTGCACTTGGTTCTGGCACCACAGTTCCCGTTGCGCTCGCAAACGCGCTGGAGAAGTCGTCGCCGACTGCGATAGCGTCGATGAGAATCTCGTTGTTGGCCACAGGTCCTGAGATGAAATCCTGGCGCAGGGCAATGGATTCAATGGCAATCGTTGCACCGTTGGTATCGGTGAGGAACGGGCTGGACTCGTCAGTTGGGTTCACCCAGAGTTTGGCTTCACCGGTATCGAACGCATAGGATCCAACGATCAACTGGGTGTCTCCAAAATTCAGATCAGTTGCCCATTTTGCGACCTGGCCACCCGACGAGGCAGACAATCCGAGTGAATATCCGGAAGCTCCGGTAGGGTTATCCAGATAGACGCGCGTGCGGAAGCCAATCCCACCGTCTTTGAAGTGGAGGAAGTAATCGTTATTGATGGCGTCGCCTGCGGTGCCGGTGAAATTGACAGCGAACTGCGCGGCAAAGTAATAGGTCTGTCCGGCGGTCATTGTGGTGCCGATCAGCCGATTCACGTCTTCGCTGCCGGAATTGAGCACCTGTGCCTTGCCACCTATGACGTCGACATTGTCTGTGAATCCAATGCCACTATGAGCTGTCCAGTTGCCTCCAGACACGTTGGCACCTCCATCTGTATCGGTGAGCTGCCCGTCAGCATAATCAAATCCGTCGTAAAGAAAAACGGTGCCGGAGAAGGCGTTGGTGGGAAGGAAGGCGAGAGATGCCAAAAGTGAGGCGATCCTGGCGGGGCGTGGTAGTTGAGGTGATTTCATGATCAATGGTGACAAAAGTTGAGCAGGAAACCTGCCAGTTTGCAGGTAGTTCTGTCAAGTTGATTGCCCCCCGGTTCTCGTGACGATTCCGTAAACAAGCTCAATATCCAAGCTTACCAAGGATATCAGAACGATCGTCCTTTGCATCGATCGTGCGGAAACTCCTGGCGCTCAGTGCAGTATCGATGTCCTTCAGGCCGTGACCGGTGACGGTGCAAACGATGGTACTTTCCGGCTCAATTGCGTTCACAGGGCAGCCTTCGCATGGTTTGGCACAACATTTGAACAAGCCGGCAATAGAAGCCGCGCTGGCGGGTTCGACGAAAATCCCTTCGTTGGCAGCGAGCCAACCCTGAGCTTCAAGGATTTCCGCATCGGTGACGATGTCGATTTTTCCGCCAGACGTGTTCAGCGCCTCGTTGGCCGCCTCCCAGCTGGCTGGATTACCGATGCGGATGGCTGTGGCCACAGTCTCCGGGGCGGTCACCACCTGGTTGTAGAATATGGGTGCGGATCCGGCGGCCTGGAATCCCACCATCTTCGGCAGGCGGGTGCTTTTGCCTTCCGCATGGTATTCGCGATAGCCCTTCCAGTAAGCGGTAATGTTTCCGGCATTGCCGACGGGCAACACGTGGATGTGCGGCGCATCGCCGAGGTCATCGATGATTTCAAAAGAGGCCGTCTTCTGTCCCTCGATGCGGTAGGGATTGATCGAATTGACGATCTCAAACTCATCCATCTCCCCGATCTCGCGCACCAGCTCCAGTGCCCGGTCGAAGTTGCCATCGATCGCCACTACCTTGGCTCCATAAACAAATGCCTGCGCCAGCTTGCCCTGAGAAATCTTCCCGGCCGGGAGCAACACCACGCAGTCCATTCCAGCGCGCGTGGCGTACGCCGCCGCAGCTGCCGAGGTGTTGCCTGTCGACGCGCAGATCACTGCTTTGCTGCCGTTTTCGCGAGCCTTCGACATCGCCATGGTCATGCCGCGATCCTTGAACGATCCAGTCGGATTGAGGCCCTCATATTTCACCAGAACCGTGCAGCCCTTGCCTACCCGCGCACTCAACCGTGGCGCGTGAATCAGCGGCGTCGAGCCTTCGCTCAGCGATACGATGGGAGTGTTGTCGGTGACAGGAAGGTAATTGCGGTAGCGCTGGATGACGCCGTGATCGTTGGCGAATATCGTCGGTTGGCTGGCTTCTGGCATGGTAGTTTTGAAAGGTTCAGGCTCCGAGATTCTCCACCCGCATCATTACGGGCGGCGCACCGACGCAGCTCAGGGATTCGATGCAGCCGAGGGCGGCACGCATCGCGCCAAAGGCAGCCGGATGTGTCACTAACATTAAGTCAACCAGCTCCGACGAACCGTGCGCTTTCGGCTGATCGACCGACGAAATCCCGATCGCGTGATCAGCGATCACTCGCGTAATTTCGGCGATGACCCCATGCACGTCGCGCACCTGCAGGCGCACGTAGTAAGCGGAGACGGTTTCGTCGATCGGCATCGCCTCGCCGTAGAATCCGTGTGGGGCGAAGCCCTGGCAGCCGGCTTCGTTGTCGAGATTCGCCGCCGCGTCCGCCAGGTCACTGATCACCGCGCTGGAAGTGGCGTCCTGTCCGGCACCGCTGCCGTAGTAGAGCGTCTCGCCCACCACATCGCCGCGCACAGCCACCGCGTTGAACACTCCATTGACGGACGCCAGAATGTGATCGCTGGGCACCAGTGACGGCTGCACGCGGACTTCCACGCGGTTCGACTCATCCAGCCGCACCACGCCCAGCAACTTGATCGCGTATCCGAGACTGCGCGCGTATTCAATGTCTGCGCGACACACGTTCTCAACCCCATCGACAAACACTTGCTCCGGCTTCACCCACAGGCCATAGGACAGCCATGCGAGAATGATCGCCTTGTGCGCCGCATCACCGCCGTTGACATCCAGCGCCGGATCCGCCTCGGCATAGCCCAGATCCTGCGCTTCTTTCAGAGCGACGGCATAGTCCAGCTCTGCATCCGCCATCCGCGTGAGGATGTAATTGCTGGTACCGTTGATGATGCCGTAGATCGATTGAATGTGGTTGCCCACCAGTGCCTCGCGCACCACTTTGATGATCGGGATTCCGCCTGCCACTGCTGCTTCAAAATACAGCGGGACGTCCTCCTTTTCCGCCAGAGCCACCAGCTCGTGTCCCTCTTCGGCCAGCAGCGCTTTGTTTCCGGTGATGACCATTTTCTTTGCCGTCAATGCCGCGCGCACCAGTCGCGATGCCTCAGCCACGCCGCCGATCAGTTCGACGATGACATCGATCTCCGGGTCGTTGACCAAATCGTTCCAGTCGGTGGTGAGTATCCCAGCCGGGACGCAGAATCCGCGATCCTTGGTAGTGTCATGCACCGCGATTTTCCGTACGACAAAGCGTGCACCCGTGCGTTCCGCGAGCAGGTCACCGTTGCGCTGGAGGTTTTTGTAAACCCCTGCGCCAACGTTACCCAGGCCCGCCAGGCCGATCTTAATTTCTTGTGACAAGGTGGCGGACTATTCACCACAATCGTGGGCCTGCCAAGTGAGGATCGCGGGGTCGGCGAAACTTCACGACAGGGGGCGGTGCTTCGTTCTAAGTGCTTTAGGAGCATGGTAGAGGTTTTGAAGCGACTCGACATCAGAACGAATCGAGGTTGAATCCAGTGGTTCCGTGTGTTACCTCCCCCTCGACCTGCGGGTTGCACGCATATGAAAGAATTCGCCTACATCCACGAGGAGGGAAAGCTCCCCACGCTGCTGAACAATATCCCCTTTCTGGAATCGTTCACCGACGGGCACCGGAACGACATTCTTTACTCCAGCTACTTCATCCAGTGTGACGCCGGCGAGGTGCTCATCGAACAAGGCGCTGACGACTCGCGCATCTTTATTCTGCTGACGGGCGAGGCAGAAGTGGTCAAGGACTCCGAGCCGATTACTGTTATTAACAAGAGCGGCGAAGTGTTCGGCGAGCTGGCGATCGTCAGTGACGAAAAACGCTCTGCGACCGTGCGCGCCAAGTCAGAGCTACTCTGCCTGGTGATCGATCAGAAATTTCTCAGCGAAATCAAGCCCGAGGGACAGAACGCCTCATACTACGCGGCCTTCTACGGATTCCTTTGCAAGGTGATGGCCGACCGCCTGAAGCGCAACACGCAGCATCTGGCGAAGCTTGAGAAAGAAATCGAAGAGCTGCGCGCCACAGTCGACGCCAAGGGCTAGGTCTGGTGGTTTTCAATTGCCCGATGACTTGTTGCTCCGCCACTCCTGTGCCGGAGTAGCGATTACGTTTCCCTTTTGACGATGCTTCCCTGGTTCCAAGATGGAAGGTTTCCGCTCTACCTCGCCCCGATGGCGGGCGTTACCGATGCCGTGTTCCGCCGTCTTTGCAAGGAGCTGGGTGCTGACGTCATGGTCACGGAATTCGTCTCGGCCGAGGGCATCATCCGCCAGGACGAACGGACGCGAAGGTATACCGATTTCGAAGAGGAACAGCGACCGGTGGGCGTGCAATTGTTCGGCGCGGACGGCGAGCGGATGGCAGAGGCCGCGCGCAAGATCATCGACTGGAAGCAGCCGGACTTCATCGACATCAATTTCGGCTGCCCGGTGAACAAGGTGGTATCCAAGAACGGCGGATCATCGCTGCTGCGTGACTGCCCGGTACTCGCCCGGGTGGCGGGGACGATCGCCCGTGGTGTCAGTGTGCCGGTGACGGCGAAAATCCGCATCGGCTGGGATCTCAATTCGATCAATGCACCGCATGTGGTGAAAGTGTTAGAAGACTGCGGCATGCAGGCCATCGCCATCCACGGCCGCACCCGATCTCAGGGATACTCCGGCGAGGCTGACTGGGATGTCATCGCTGAGTGCGCGGAGACGGTATCCATCCCGGTGGTGGGGAATGGCGACCTCACCAGTGGCGCGGACATTGCAAAACGGAAAACGGAAACCCGTGTGAGCGGCGTGATGATTGGCCGCGCAGCGATGCAGAATCCATGGATCTTCGCCGAGGCCAAACACTATCTCGCCCATGGAGCGCAACCGGCACCCGCCACACCTGCCGAGCGCTGGAGCTTCATCCGCCGCCATTGCGTGCTCGCCATCGAGTCCGATCGCTACGGCGGCGAGCGTCAGACCATGCAGGCCATGCGCTCCCGCCTTATGGCCTACTCCCGGGGCCTGCCAAAAGGGAAGAGCCTCCGCGTTCAGTTCAGCGCTGTGGAGTCGCTCGCACACCTCGACGACATCGCGGCCCGGCATCTTAGGGACAGCGCAAGAATTAGTT
>JAGROY010000022.1:22351-23670 GCA_020439995.1 Verrucomicrobiia bacterium | reverse complement strand
CCACCACGACGACAGCCAGGAGCTTTAGTCCGTGCAAGATTCCGTGGACGGCGGGTGGCATACTGTTCGAGGCATCGCCGCCCAGCGATACCGCAAGCGCCAGCATCATCAGGAAAGAGGGCAGCGTGAATCCTGCGAACGCTGCAAGTCCGCCAAGGGTGCCGGCGCGGTGGCAGCCGATCGCAAATCCCATCTGGCTCGAACCCGGTCCGGGTAGGAACTGGCTCAGTGCAAACAGTCGGCCGAACGTGCCGTCGTCCAGCCAGTTCAGGCGTTCAACGAACAGGGCACGGAAGTAACCGACGTGCGCCGCCGGACCGCCAAAACTGGTGCAGCCCAGCAGAAGGAATCGCCAAAAGACTTCGAAAATCCGCATCATCGCTGTGTTGTTGGCAAGAACTGCTTCGGGGGTCAATCCTGATCGTTCGACAGCCGGAGAACTAATCATTCAGAGTAGCCGAGCGGACATGAGGAAGGATGAGGCTGCTGGCAATTAGCAGAATTCCAAAGCCAATCCATGCCATCGTGTTCACCGGAACGATGGTGATCAACCAGAACGCAAGCGGTGGTCCGATGACTCCGCGCACACCGGTGAGAAAGGTATGCACGGACATGTATTCGCTGACACGCTCGGCTGGTGCCAGTTTTGTCACCCAGAGGTTCCACGCGATGTTGCCGCCGCCCATGGCCACTCCGCGCAGCGCCATGCCGATCCAGAGGAATGCCTCCGATTTTCCGACGAAGAAGGCCAGCAGCGAAAGTCCAAACACCATGTTCAACACGATGCGGAGGATGAAAAAGTTCACCTTGTCGAAGGCAAATCCCCAGAAAAACGTTGTGACGAGCCGGAAGATCACTGGCACAACGATGGTCAGCACGGCGATTTTCCCCGACGGAAAATTCCAGCCGTAGCGGGGATTGGCGAGGAATTCGACCGTGAGTGATGCCAGGCTGAGCACTACCATGCCCGCCCACATCCAGGCGATGAGCAGCGAGCGAAACAGGCGGTCATGCTTCACCCAGCGCAATGCCTGCATCGGGTTGCGGCGTCCAAGCGTGTCTGCAGCTGCGGCAGGCGGCGATGGCATTTTGAACAAGAAGATTCCAGACAGAAATGCCATTCCGGCAAAGGCGAACATCAACAGTTGATAGTGACCTGGGTTCGCTTCCATGAGAGCACCGCCCGCCCAGCCGAATGCAACGGACCAGATTCCCCGCGCGATTCCCACCTTGCCAAACAACTGCCCCCGCTTGTTTGCGGGGTAGTTGTAGCGGTACAGTGCGGTCACCAGTGGCGTTTGACCACCGAATGCCACCAT
>JAGROY010000022.1:0-22248 GCA_020439995.1 Verrucomicrobiia bacterium | reverse complement strand
GTGCGGTTCTCCGGCCACCTGCGCAGCATGTCCACGAGCACGATGCTGAGGACGAGGCCAATGTTAGGGCTGCTCGCAACGAGCGCTTTCTCAAGGCTGCCAGCCGAATAGCAGCGTTCGAGAATGAGGACGGCAAAAGTTGCCCCCACAGTCTCTAGCACGCCCGTCGGCAGCGCGCGCAGCAAATCCATCTGGAACATGCGCCGCGAACGTTCTTCAGAACTCAACTCGCTCACTCCCGAGCCATCGCGGGCAACCGCCTGTTTTGCAACCGCCGATCCTTGGAAAGTAAGTGACCGAATGGTTGCGCTGGCAGGAAGAAACGGGTATTGTCGGGAATGCGCGCTTGGAGCCTACTGAACTTCGTTAGCATTTTAATGGTTTGCTGTGGCTTTTCGGCCGCTGAGGCCCCAGAAAAAGTCGAACTGCCCCCGTTCTGCATCATTGAGATTGCCGATGGCTGGGATGTGTACGAACAAGGTCAAAATTCTGAGAAAGGCTGCCACTGGCTGATATTGAAAAAGGGGGGAGACGAGGAATATCTTTCCTACTTTGCAGGTGATTACGGCTCATTTGGAAGAAGTCTTGGGGAAGAATTGAACGTCGAATATTTTGGATGTCTTAGAGCAATCTACGGGAGCGCAAAGCAATAGATGGCATCGCCGGATCGGGTGCCGGGTTTGCCTCCGCCGCCGGCTGCGATGGCGATGAATTGCTTGCCGTTGATCTCGAAAGTTGCCGGTGTGGCGTAGGCACCGGCGGGGAGTTGGTATTCCCACAGCAGTTTGCCGGTCTCCTGATCGTAGGCGTGGAAGCGTTCGTCCATGGAGGCACCGATGAAGATGAGTCGGCCTGCGGTGACGATCGGGCCGCCCATGTTGAAGGTGCCGGTGGGCGGGTGGTCCTGGACTTCGAGTTCGGGGTAAGTTCCGAGCGGCACCTGCCAGCGGATTTCGCCCGCATTGAGATCGATGGCGGACAAAGTGCCCCATGGTGCGCGATTGGCAGGATAGCCATCGGGATCACGAAAGTCGTGATGGCCGGTGGCTACGTAGGGTGTGTCTTGCTCCCATCCGGCTTCGAGTTCGCTTGAGTTGATCATCTCATCCTTACCATTGCCAAAGAGAAATGCGGTCACTGCCCGGCGCTGGATCTCTGGCAGCGCGGCGAAAGCTGGCATCTGGCCCCGTCCTGTCGTGATCAATTCGAACACTGCTTCCTGAGTTGAACGCTCTTTGATGGTTTTCAGGCTGGCGAGCGAGGGCGATGCAGGGTGCCGTGGATTTCCGATGCCATGGCAACTGGAGCAAATGACCGAGTAGAGGTGCTGGCCAAGCGCATGCAGACTCATTTTGCCCTTCGGCTGGCTCTTGACCATGGCGATCCACTCCGCTTCGTTGCTGTTGTTCACGTAGAGCATTCCGGCTTCGGGATCGACTGCTGCGCCGCCCCAGTCGGTACCGCCATTGAACTGCGGGATGGTAATCGTTTTCGCAAATCCTGGCGGCAGGAAGACGTTGCCGGTCTGCATGGACTTGAGTTGTTCGAGAATGGCGGCGCGGGCTTCGAGGGTTCTGTTAGTGACTTCCTCTGCAGTGAAGCGCTGCAGGGCATAGGGCGGTGGCTTCACTGGAAATGGCTGAGTGGGCCAGGCGCTTTCGCCGGGAATTGCCGATGGCGGGACCGGGCGTTCTTCAATTTCGAACAATGGTTCGCCAGTCTGCCGGTCGAACAGGAAGACCATGCCCGTCTTTGTGACCTGAGCGGTAGCCGCGATTTTCCTGCCGCCATGGGTGACGGTCAGGTGATTGGGAGGGCAGGGGAGATCGTAGTCCCAGAGGTCATGGTGCACGGTCTGAAAATGCCACTGCCTTTCGCCGGTGCGAGCATCCAGCGCCACCACGCAGTTGGCAAAGGTATTGGCTCCAATGCGATCGCCTCCGTAGTGATCGTAAGCCGCTGAGCCGGTGCCGAAGAACACCCAGCCGCGTTCGGCATCGACGGTTAGGCCTCCCCAGGCATTGGCACCGCCGATCGTCCGCCATGCCTCGGGTGGCCAGTCTTCGTGCCCGGGCTCTCCTGGATGCGGGATGGTGTGGAAAATCCAGCGGCGCTCGCCGGTGCGTACATCAAACGCTCGTACGTGGCCCGGTGCGGTGGGGCCGGGGCCTTCGCCAGTGGCTGAGCCCATGATGATAAGATCGGAAAAAATGACGCCGGGCGACGATGATGAAACCGACAAATGGAAGGTATCGCGATCGAGTCCTTCCCGCAGATCGATGCGCCCAGCGGTGCCGAACGATGGGACGGCGGTGCCAGTGTCCGCATTCACTGCGTAGAGGTAGTTGCCGACCGAATAGAAAATTCTGCGGTCCTGGGTGCCTTTGTCAGGATCTTCCCAGAACATGACACCACGGTTGACTCCGCCGCCGTTACCTGGATCGAAACGCCAGCGTTCGGTGCCGGTTGCGGCATCCAGCGCGATAAGCTTAAGCCGAGGTGATGTCAGGAACATGGTTCCGTCGACGATGATGGGATTGCACTCGATGGTGGTGCCACTGCCGGAAGAGGCATCATCGGTGTGGTAGATCCACGCCGGTTTCAGCATGGACACATTGCCGCGATGAATTTGATCAAGTGATGAATACTTCGATCCCGCGAGATCGCCGCTGTAAACACGCCATTCTTTGTGGCTCTGGTAGGGATCATCGGCGAGGAGCGTGCTGCCAGCCATGATCGTGGCAGTAAGGCCGAATAATTTGGTAGCAGTGTGGTGGTTCATGCGTCGGGAGATAAGGATTCCAGGGTGTCTGAGAGCTTCTCGTAGTTGGCAACTTCGTCAGCGGTGTGCTCGTGACTCCAGTTGAGTGAATCGGCCATCCATTCAGCGACCTGGCGGGCGACCTGCCGATGGTTGTCGAGGTAGTATACCCAGCTGGTCCGGCGCACCATGATATCCGTCAGGTGCCGTGCCCACTCGGCCCGGCAGTAGTGGTCGACTGCTTCTCTTGAAATCTCTGGCGGCAGAACGGAGCTGATTCCATCGGTGGATTCTGGACGCAAAAGAGGACGGTGCGCGGTTTCCGATGCTCGGATTTCAGGCTGGTAGCCGGTGTTCCGAAGATGCTCGATCACGCGGTCGACTGCTTGTTCGCCAATGATTCGGTAAGTGGTTAATTTTCCGCCCGCCACGTCGAACCAGCCGAGCTCCGGCATCAGTATTTTGTGTGAACGTGAGATGTCGGAAGGCGCGTTGGCTTTTACCGTTCCACTGGGGGCAATGAGAGGACGAAGTCCCGCCCAGCTGCTGCGGACATCGGCGGGACGAAGGTTTGCAGCGGGGAAGTAACGGTTTACGATGCGCAGCAGGTAGTCGCGATCTTCCGGCGTACACCGTACGTCGTCAGGATTTCCGGTGAAGTCGGTATCGGTGGTGCCAATGATCGTTCGCTCGCCCCATGGTATGGCGAACAGGATGCGATCTCCCTCAGGCATGACGATCGCAGCCGTCACGGGCAATCGGTTGGCGGGCACTACCAGATGCACGCCTTTGGTGAGGCGCAATTTGATCTCGCTGTGGCCGAATGTTGTCGCCCAGGGGCCGGCGGCATTGACGATTGATCGGGCAACGATTGTGGATTGGCGGTTGCATTGGCCGCAGCGTATCTGCAATTCCCACCGATTCTGGTCATTTGTGGTAGGCCCAGTGCCGATCACTTCAGTGTAATTGTGAATCCTGGCACCTGCCGCCACGGCGCTGCGCAGAGTGTCGATTACTAGGCGCGCATCTTGAGTGAAGCCATCAAAATACCGGACGCCTCCGTTCAATTTTGACAGTGTCAGGCCGGGAGCTGCGTCGAGCATTTGATCCCGGCTCATCGGTTCCGATTTGCCGAAGTTCTTGCCGCTACACAGGAGGTCGTAGACTTTGACTCCTATGGCGAGTTTCCACCGAGGCCAGGTGCTGCCACTGTAGCTGGGAAAGAGGAAGGGCAACGGTTTGGCCAAATGAGGAGCGATTCTACCGAGCGTTACCTTTTCTTCACTGGCTTCCCATACCAGACCGATGCGCCCCTGGCCGAGATAACGCAGGCCGCCATGCAATAGTCGACTGGAGGTGCCACTGGTTCCAGATGCAAAGTCTCCCTTCTCTGCAAGTATCACGTTGAGGCCACGCAGCGCTGCTTCACGGGCGATACCGGCACCGACGATGCCGCCGCCGATGATCAGTATGTCACACGGGGAGTCGGTGGTTGATGGATTCTTAGTGGCGCAGCAGTGGGACATCATGGGCACGGGCAATCGAGTAACTCTGTTTATAAACAGGAATTCTGGCCGTTAACAGGATTGATCGGCTAGCGATGCCGGAAAGTGAATTCCTGGATGGATTTTGGCAATCGGATGTGTCATGCAGGTTGGGTAGTGAAACCTTGTTTGGCCCAGATCCAGTTGTTTGCGTGGACGATGATGCAGCTGCAGCAGCGGTCGCGATCGATCTTAGCTGTGTGCGTTATTCTGGGATGGATTCCGGTGATGGTTGCATCAGCAGGGGATACCGCGTCCCTGCCAAGTGTGGTGATTTCAGAAATTTTTTCAGATCCTGGTGACGCGGAGCGCGGGTGCGAGTTCGTCGAGATTTTGAATCGATCGAATGCGAACGTTCGGTTGGACGACTGGCAGCTGGCGGGAGCGGTGCGGTTCGTTTTTCCTGGTGGCAGCACGCTCGAGCCTGGTGGGCGCGCCGTAGTGGCGCTGGATCCAGATGCCTTGGAGTCCGTCTTTGGCGTGAAGAGTCTTGGGCCATGGGACGGGAGATTGAGTGCCGACGGTGAAAAGCTCCGGTTGCTCGATGACAGGGCGCGCGAGGTCAATGAGGTGGAATACGGCTGCGGATTTCCCTGGCCGGTAGTCGGTGATCTTCGTCTAGCCGAGGTCGTGCCGGGGACGCCCGAGGAATTGTTCGTGGACGACGAGGCGCAGGCGGGCCGGAGTTCGTCGATTGAGCTGGTGCACGCAGATGCAGACAATCGGCTAGGCGGGGCCTGGCGGGAAGTTGCGCCGAGTCCAGGGGCAGAAGGTGTGATCACAACGTCGTCCGTTCCTGCGATTCTGAAGGATGTCCGGCACGCACCACAGGTTCCGGTCAGTGGCCAGGGTATTCAAGTTTCCGCGAATGTTGCTGCTGGTTCGGGGGCAATCGAGAAGGTTATCCTGGCATACCAGATTGTGGTGCCGGGGGATTTTCTGCCAGCATGGACGCCGCAGGAGGTGGAAGGGGGCGGGTTTCGTTCTCGCCGTCGAGGCTATGACGGGCGACTGAACCCGATCTGGAATTCGGAGTTCGAGTCAGAGGCACGATGGACACGCGTGGAGATGAGCGAGCATTCGGATGGAAACTTTGTGGCGGCGATCCCAGGGCAGGAACACCGGACGCTGGTGCGCTACCGTGTATACGTGAAAGCCAGTGATGGGGCAAATGTCATGGCGCCACAGGATGGTGATCCTTCACTGAATTTCGCATGCTATGTGAGTGATGGTATTCCAGACTACGAGGCTGCGACGTCGCCAGTTGGCGCTCGAACGCATAAGTCGGAATTGTTGAACAAGCTGCCAGTCTATGCGCTGATCTCGCGGGCGCAGGACTTCGAAGCCTGCATGGGCTACTCACGGCAGCACCGTCTCGACAAGGGATCCGAGGCAAGCAAAGTCTACAACTGGGAGGGCGCGCTGGTTTATGATGGCGTCGTCTATGACCATATCCGTTACCGGCTTCGCGGCGGAAATGGACGCTACCTGGGCAATGGCCGTCGCTCTATGAAGTTCCGATTCAACAAGGGCAACTACTTTGCTGCCAAAGATCAGCAGGGCAAACCCTACGCGGAGAAGTGGCGTGTGCTTGAATGCAGCAAGATGTTCTCGAACAGAATGGTGGGGAACTTTGGATTGGTCGACAGCATCAATGGTCGACTTTGGAGGCTCATGGGTGTGCCTGCTCCGTTCACCCACTGGTTTCACTTTCGTGTTGTGGACGGTGTCGAGGAAGCGCCGGATCAGTGGTCGGGTGATTTCCAGGGCTTGATGCTCGCGCAGGAGCACTACGACAAGCGCTTCCTGAAACAGCATGGAATGGAGAAGGGGAATCTCTACAAGCTTTCCGATGGTGTGTGGGGTGGAGAGTCGCAGGCGCGCTACATTGCTCCTGAGGCGGTGAATGATTACAGCGACTATGACGGCATCGAGTATGACCTGTCAGACATCCGGAGTTCTGAATGGATTCGGAACCGCGTTGACATCGATCGCTGGGCCCGGTTCTCTGCGGTGAAGGAGGCGGTGCGTCACTACGACTTCTGGCTTGGTGCGAACAAGAACATGGTCTACTACTTTGCTCCTGATCCCCAGGTGGCTGAAGGCAAGCTCTGGCTACTGCCCTATGACCATGACGACACGTGGGGCCCGTGCTGGAATCATGGCTACGACTGCGTGACGAGTTCGGTTTACCATCTGGATGACATCCGACTGGAAGAACGAAACATGCTCCGGGAGTTTCGCGATCTCGTCTGGCAGTCAGATCAGCTCAATCCGCTCATCGACGATCTCGCTCGTACAATTAGTGATTTTGTCGAAGCCGACTACGATCGATGGTGGCGTGGCAATGGCAGGAGCGGCCAGGAATTTTATGGAAGGTTGGAGTCGAAGGTGGAGGATATGAAACGATTCGCCTGGTATGGCGGCTACTGGCCGGGCGGTTCCGTCGGTGATGGTGGGCGGGCCCGTTATCTTGATCAGCGCGCTGATGATCCAAACATTCCATCCACTCCCAGAGTGGAGTTCTCGGGTGGCTCAGGGTTTCCAGTCGATGCGCTTCGTTTCGAATCGAGTGCCTACAGGAGTCCCGTTGCGGAAATCTTTGCGGCGATGGAGTGGCGTCTTGCGGTCATCACATCGCCAGCAGCGAGGATAGATCCCTTCAAGGAGGAGCGTGTACTCGAATGGGACGCGGCGTGGGAAAGCAAAATCGCTGCGCCAATTTCGGTGAGTATCACGGTGCCTTCTCATGTGGTGAAGAGCGGCGACCTCTGCCGCGTGCGCGTCAGGCATTGTGATTCGGCAGGGCGATGGTCGCATTGGTCGCTGCCTCTGGAGTTTACCGCTACGGATGCTACTTCTGCCCCAGATGCAGGCGTGTTGGGCCTGGTGATTTCAGAGATCAATTATCATCCCAGGGCGGCGACCACGTCCGAGGTGAAGGCTGGGTTCTCGACCAGCGACTTTGAGTGGATTGAGGTACAAAACCGAGGGACTACCCGGGCCGATCTCAGCCATGTGCGATTCACGAAAGGAATCGACTATCGTTTCCGATCCAGAGTGATTCTTGAGCCGGGTGCAATGCTAGTGTTAGTGCGGAACGCCCAAGCATTTCGATTACGATACGGAAGTGATGTTGCATTGCATGATGAGTGGGAAACTGGTGACGGGCTGGCAAATGGTGGGGAGCGCCTCCGAATGAAAGGAGGGAATGCCAACGAAACACTTTTCGAAGTGAACTACGATGATGGTGCTCCCTGGCCAAAGGATGCGGACGGAGGCGGAGCAACCATCGAATTGAAAAAAGGAGCAATGGTGATGGGGCTCAAAGGCGATGCTTCCAACGCGGAAAACTGGAGCGCGAGCGAGCGGCGGGACGGCTCGCCAGGAGTCTAGGATTTCGTTATTTAATGGGGCGACTCGGGCAATCATCTCGGCAAAGTCAGACTGACTAGAATCAGAATCTGAGACATCGAGATCAGAATCCTGCCGATTTCTCAAAGAATTCCGCAGCATCTAAAAAGTTGTTGAGTGTTGATAAGCAATATGTTGTGTTCTTTTGATTAACCGATGTAAACAATTAAGTTCTCAAAATTGTTTGGAATTATTGATTATTTTGATTCTTTCAATTAAATGCCGTAAAGCATCTAAAGAAAAAGTCCGGCTAAACTCATGGATTTGAACGAAGAACATCCACTCACCCAGAATGACGAAGCGCCGAGGAAGACGGCGGATCTCTCTGGCCCCAATGGTCGCTTGTTGGGAGCCGCGCTGGGCGGCGCAGTAGGCATTCTCGCGAGTCGATTGCTAGGGTTGCCGCCAAGGGTGGGGGTGACGATTGGCTCACTGGTCGGTGCGAATGCCGATAAGATTGGCCCCCATGTATTCCGGGGAAAGGGCACAGGACGGCTGCGGTTAGCGGACGAGTGCGACGACGTTTCCGATGTCGTTGCAGCTTCCGCAGATTTGTCTTCGGCTACCACTTTGCTGCGCGAACTTGCCCGTGATCGAGGGACGGATGGACTGCCCCAGTCACTGCAGGACGTTCTCGACGAGTATTTGGATCTGGATCGTGAAGATGACGATTCAGCTGATTCGCCGCAAGAGGCAGACACATCCATCCCTGCTGACAGTGCTGGAACTGTGCAGGCGACAATTGCAAAGGCTCCAGAATCGACGGGCGCAAAAACTGAAGCAGTGGGAGAACCAGAAATTACCCTGGAAGTCTCCAAACCCGATAAAATCGAGGAACCCTTACAATTACACAAAGCTGCAAAAGAGCAGGCTCCCGCAGCAAAGATTGAGGATCTTCCGATCGCTCCGCCCTTGGAGGCACCAAAGGCAGCGCCGACTCTTGATTCGAATCGACCCACCGGGCCTGCTCCTACAACGACCGCTCCCGCTGCGCCATCAGTAGCAGCACCACCTTCGCCGTCGACCGCTCCTGAGGTGCCATCTGTTGTGAAGACGCGACTGGGCGTCGGCCAGGTACCCCCTGCGTTCCCTTCAAAGCCGACGGCAAAACCAACTGCACAAGCGTTCAGTTCGGACAAGCCTGATCCGGAATCCGGTGAGCAGGTGGAAGCTCGTTCGACACCGCCTGAGACGAAAGGAAGTCAGCCAGCATCCGAGAGAAAACCTGCTACGTCGATTCAGGCCAAAGTTGTCGCTGCACCTGACGATTCAAAGCAACAAGTGGCGGTGCCCGCAAGTGCGGATGGTATAAAATCGAAACTGGCGACAACGGGCATTCCAGAACCGGAAGTCGTGCCTCATGGTATCGCAAGCGTTTTAGGCCAATCGCCGGACTCAATCGAAACGAGTGCCAAAGAAACGGAGTCGGACGCGCAGACCAAGGAATCAACGGCCACGGCCACGATGGTCGAGTCACTCTGGAGTCGTCCGCCAGCTACTGAATTGAATGATGATGCCGACGAAGAAGTCGGTGTGCTTTCGGCAGAGGGAGTGCCTGAGGAAACTTCGGCGACGAAAACTCTTGGTAGCAGCCGGGGGGCACAAGTTGGTATCAGCACTGATCAAGAAGAAGAGTCTGATCTACTGGCTGGCATCGGAGGGCGTAGTCAGCCAAGTGTAGCCACTGAAACAGAGCAGGCTGATCTGGCACCCGCCAACAAACCCGGTGTTCCAACTTCATCGGCTGGATCCCCAGGCTTGGTCGAACCTGCGGCAGAAACTCCAAGTGGGGCGGAGGCAGGGGATGTCACCTCGCCTAAGCCCGATGCGAAAGCTCCGACTCTGCCTTCCGTCGAATCGCCTGAAACGGAAACGGACGTCTTGTTTAAAAAGCCGGTGGCTGCAGCACCGGCGCCCGTTGTCTCTGAGCCGGTATCTGAAGCGAAACCTCCAGTGCCGATCACGGTTCCAAAAGGGCCGCTGTTTCGACCTGCGCCAGCGACACAGAAGCAAGGGTCAGCCGTTTCTCCCCCTGCGACTCGATTGCCAGCGACTGCTCCCTTTTCGGCTCCGCCAGCGAGTGCTCAGCGGCTACCCGAAGCAAAGTCGGCTACAGCAGAACAACCAGTGAGCCCTCCACCACTCACGCCAGCGAAGGCACCACTCTCGTTGGGTGCAACTCCTCCACTAGCTCCGGCAGTAGGCAATCCGTCAGCGGCTCCCGTGCCACTATCGGGGACTGCTCCATTCTCGTCTCCTCCAGCAGGTGCACAGCGGCCACCTGAAGCAAAATCGAACACTGCAGAACAACCAGTCGGCCCGCCGCCGCTCACGCCAGCGAAGGCACCACTCTCGTCAGGCGCAACGACTCCGCCAGCCGAAGCTTCTGAGTCACTATCGGGAACTGCTCCATTTTCGTCCCCACCGGCACATTCTGAGCGGCTACCTGAAGTAAAGCCGAACCCACCAGAACCACTGGTGAGTCCGCCACCACTCACCCCAGCGAAGGCACCGTTCTCGTTTGGAGCAGCACCACCGGCAGTAGGCAATCCACCTGCAGCGGCTCCGCCACCCCTGTCAGGTACGGCCCCGTTTGCGGCACCATCGGGCAGTGCAGGGCGCCCTCCTGAGGTAAAGCCTGCGCATCCTGGAGCCGCTCCGATTGGACAGGCAAAATCACCTTTCCTTCAGGCCTCTACACCGCCTGCTTTTGCGAAACCCGATGCCTCAGCAGCGAAACCACAGCAATTTCCGCCCGCCGCTGAGCCGAATGGCCCTGGTGGAGGAGTTGCGAAATCTGCTTTGTTCACTCCTGTTGCTCCAATATCAGACAATGTGATTAAGGGGGCGACCAGTCTGCTCGTGCCGAGAAAGCCAGAGGGGCCGAAAATGATTGGAGCATCTTCGGAGAAGCCTGCAGGGCACGTGTCTCTCTCAGCGACCCAAACGGTTGAACCTACCGGTGATGCAGCGTTTTCACGACTTTTCAAAGCGACGGAACCTGGAGGCGACGAACCTAAACCTGGAGCGTCGGCAACTGGGGCCGACGATAGCCAGTCGGCGGACAAGCCGTCCCAATCGTTGTTTGCCAAACCTTCAGCTGCTGAAGCTCCGGTGAATCCGGCTACGGAAGCGAAGCCAATGACGGGGTTCGGTTCATCCGGGACAACGAATCCATTTAAGGCTGCCGTGAAGCCGCCTGCGGGAGGAGTGAGCTCACCTCCGCCTTTGCTTGGAAAGGCAGGCGGGGCGCAATCGCAATCTGAAACAAATCCATTCGCCGTTCCTCCGGGAAAAGTCGAAGCGTCTAAGCTGTCGGAAGAGAAATCCCCGGCAATCACGCCGCCACCACTTACTTCAAAAGATAGCGCAGCAATTCCTGTCGCCAAAGCCAAGGAGGAACCGACGCAAGCTGAGGAGATTGCTGCCGAGACTTCCAAACCTCTGTGGAGAAAAGCCGCAGCTAAAGACACTCCGGCTGTGGATAGCCCTTTGAGCATGGTGGCATCCTCCCAGCAGGTTGCCGCACGTAATGTGCAGGGGGCAGTGGTGGAAGAAATTCAGGCGTCGCCGGAAGAAGCACTAACTCCCGTCGCGGATGATTTGAAGGCTGCTGAGAAGAAGAGGAAGAGTGGTAGGAAAACCTCTGGCTCATCAAAGAAGGGCGGGCTAGGAAAGAAAGCGCTTATCTTATCCTTTCCAGTTGTAGCGGGCGCTCTCGGTTTCGCTGGCTATGTATACAAATCTGAGATAATCGGCATCATTCAGCAAAATAGCGCCAATGCGGGAGCGATGACGGCACCAGCCGAAGGGGCAATGGAGCCGTTCAGCACAGGCGGCGGGTCCTCTCAGCCGACGGAGCCTTCGTCTGTCGATACCGAAGGTGAGATTCCTGAAGAAGGAGCGAATCCCATGGGAACTCTTGGTGAAAATCCAATAGAACAGGCGGATGCCGTCGAGATGCCAGACGGCGCGATCGTTCAAATTTTGCCAGCCGGAGACGTGCCCCGTCAAACTGCTGAAGTGCCAACAATGAAGGACGGCATAGTCGATCCCATCGTTAAGGAGTTCGAGGATGCAAGAAGTGTGGTAAGATCGCTTTTGCTGTCGAGTTCCACTGACGAAGCTGCTCAATGGGTTCACGACCCGGCAACAACCAGCGCGATGATGAAGGCCTACTATGGAAGCAGTGGAATCACCCCCACGGAGTCTCTTTCAATCGATCTGGTGAATGCGGGAACGGTGCCAGGTTCCGAAAGGAATGCCTATCTTATGAAGGTCACCTCCGCAGATCATCCCGAAGGATTTCCCGTATCGGTCGAAGAAACCGCAGACGGCTACAAGGTCGATTGGGATGCCTATATTCAGTGCAAAGACAGGCTTCTTGAAAAATACTATGCGTTAAAACCCGCTGTACATGAAGAGTTCTATGTAACGCTAAAGCGTAGCCATCACTTCGATCCAGACGGCACTCCAGGAACTGGAGTATTGAATAGCAAGCTGTGCTTCAAAGTTTCATCGCCACTGCCCTCTGATGCCAGCCAGTATGTCTATGCTGACCCTAACTCAGTGGTGGGACGGGAACTGGAAGCCCGTATCCAGTGGAACAAAGTCTACTTCCCTGTCATCGAGCTGGAATGGGTACCCGCAGATGGTGATCACAACGGCTACATGCGGATATCAAAATTCGTTCGTGACACCTGGCGAAAATCTCGTCCAAAGGGTTAGAGGGGCGTTAGAGGGGCTGAATCTTCAGACACAGAATCAACCACTTCTGCCATCCGTGGAAAAGTGGTGCTCACGTGGCGAGAGTCACGCGGTAGCCGCGACTAGATCATCACTCCGTGCTACTTTTTCCGCCGAAGAGTTTCTTGAAGAAGGCAGCGATTCCGAGCAGGGCGATGATCACAAATTTTTTGCCTGCGAGCAAGATTGCGCCCAGTTTCGCCAGGATTCCTGCTTTGGCTGCTACTTTCGCAGCCACTGCGCCGCCTAGGACAAGTCCTGCCAGCGAGTAGTCGGCCTCTTTATCTTTGTCAGGATCGAAATCGGCATATCGATGGCCCTCGTTGTAATTTACCATTGATACGATCGCAGGCGTAGCGGCTTCTATATCGCTCACCCGGTTCATCCCGGCGACACCATTCAGCGATAGCACACCACGGCGGCCGAGTACGCGCACGTCGTAGTTCAGAGTGTCTTCTTCGTCATCGATGTCGAAACGTTTTGCCCAGTGAAGCACTTTGTTCTCTTTGTCGTAGCGGGGGGCTACTGCCCAGCTGGTGAGTTCCATTTTGCCGTAGCCTGCAGCCTGGCGTTCTCTGTTTACCTCGCGGTTCCCCTTCTTCAATTGATCGAGGAGATCATCGTAGTCGATTTCGTCCGCATCCTTGTCAGAGACATACCCATCCGCGCTGAACGAGAGCACGATTGCCCAGGAATCTGGGTCAGCCAAGTCCTCACCCGCTGGAACCACCATGCCGAGCACATCACTCGCGGAGCCTGGAGGGTTTCCCCAGTAGTCGACGATGATCGTCCTTGAATCATCCGCATTAAGATAGCGATAACCGTTGGGCATGTCCAAATGCGCCATGCCGCCAGGAAGTTCAGTAATTCCCTCATTGTAGTTTATGGAACCCAGAAGTTTCTCTGCGTGTGCAGCGAATGCAGCTTCCATATCCGCTTCGGTCATCTCAGTCGGCTCCAGTGATTCCTGGGCGGTGGCGAAACTCGCGGCAAACAGTATCGATAAGATGGGGGAAATACGCATTCGCGAGAGTAGGTGAAAAGCGTCTCCGATTGCAAGAACTTCGGAATCATTGAATCATTTAACTCGGCCAGAACGATTCGGCTGATCGATCATGCCGGGTGCCAACCTAACTTGCTGTTCTCGGATGCTTTACCAATCATGCATTGCCTATCCAATCCTTGACGGCACGGATGAGGCTTTTTGGGCGGCGCTGATTGGTGGCGCTGTGATTCCGTTCCGTGCGCCATTCTTCGGCCTTTCGTACGGCTTCCTGTGCCCGTCGTTTATTCGCGGTGTCCGGGCTTCTAGAAAAGGGTGTGGAAGCAGGGGCGCTTGAGCCTCGGCCAAGGATCGTGAAGATTTCAGGGAACTCTTTTTGGTAATCGGTGAGCTTTAACGGGGGCCGTCCAGATCGCGGTAATTCTGCAATTTCTTGGACGCTCATGAGTTCGGGATCTTCCATAGCGAGCGGATCATCGAGCTCCGGGAGCAGCCCTGTTGATGGGCCTACCTCTTCGGGGACTCGCTCCTGCGCCAGGTCGAGCTTACGAATGGGATCAGAAGTCGGGGCTGACGTGGAGGTCGGGTGGTAGTCGCCGGATTCCCCATCTTCAAAGAGAGGAGCATCCAATTTCACGCTCTGAAGGACTTCTTCGACGGGAGGGAGATCGACCAATTCAGCGATCGCTGTTTCTTGCCGTTCATTTTCCGCTACTGGAACAGCATACGGAATAAGGAAATCGCGAGCGTTGGCATCGCGGTTAGCGATCGGTGCAACGACGACCGACGCAGCGGGGGACGCCACCGGTCCGGTTAAGACTGTCTGGACTGGGGCCTGAGCGATGTATGTGGGCTGCAGCGGCTCGCGATTCCGGGCCGAGATGAGAGCTGCCACGCCAGCCGCAACCAGAGGGACGGCCACCATCGATGGCAACTGGCTATAGCGGTTCGACGACATCGTCACGCTTTGCCTGAACGAGTTTGCGTAGCTGGGAGAGTCGTTGTGAGGCCACCATCGCTGACCTTGTCGCGATAGTGCTAAAATGCGCCCTGATGTAAGTGTCCGGTGGGTCATGGCTGTCATGGTGATCGAGACAAGATAAAGGAATCTCATATAATTACCATAATAATCATAACAAAAGGTTGTGTTTTCTGTTCGAAACAGTTAGCTTTTCCCACGAGCAAACTAACGCATGAAGACTTTCGCTATCATTTTTAAAGATCAGAGTTCCATCGAGATCGAAGCTGCAGACTGGGGGCGTTCCGCGAAAACGGACATGCTGCGTTTTCTGGATGAGGATCGATCGGTGGTAGCCACGATCAAGAACGATGAAGTTCTGGCAATTATTGAGCGTAAATATCTTGCGTCGCACGCAGTGGCCCGGAAGGTACCTGCGGTGAAGTAGATTTTCGGCTATTTTTCAGCAAGGATGCGCTCCGCCGTTTTTTCCGTTGCTCCACTGTGCCTGCTCAGGGCTTCTCGGGCATTTGCGGTGGTCGTCTGCACCAGTGCGGGATCACTGAGCAGACGGGCAATCGCTGCGCTGAGATCATCGATATCTCGAACTTGGATGATGCCCTTCCGTTTCAACAGCTGGGCCATCAGTGCCGAAAAATTCTCCATGTGAGGCCCTGTGATGACTGCGGTACCGGATGAAATTGCCTCAACGGGATTTTGCCCTCCAGTCGCCAGGAAGCTCTTGCCTATTACGACCAGATCAGGCAGAGCCTGCCAGGCCCGAAGCTCGCCTGTGGTATCGATAATCAAGGTGTCCGGCGGGGCCATACCAGCGGGAAGGGGTGCCGACAGTTGACTGCGGTGACAGGGCCGGAGGCCCAGTTCCTTAAGGGCCCGCTCCACGGCGTCCGCCCGTTCGAAGTGGCGTGGGGCAACGAGAAACTTGAGGTCTGGAAATTTCTGGCGCAATGTCAGGATGCATTTTCCGACAGCTGCCTCTTCGCCGTCGTGGGAGCTTGCCAGGAGCACCGTCTTAGGCCGGTCGACGCCGCTCCAGAGTTGCTCGAGAATTTCCCTGAACGCAATGACTTGAGCCGCAGTCGCACTACTTGCAGCGTCGGGGCCTGCGCTCTGGTCAAATTTGATACTTCCCGTGTGCGTGATCCTGTCCGGATCAACCCCCAGTCCGCACCACCGGGCCACATCCTCGGGCTCCTGCACGCAGACGTGGTCGAGCATCCTGAAAATGGGCGCAACCCACCTCTGAAACTGCAGATACCGCTTTTCCGAGCGCGGTGACAGTCTGGCGTTCACCAAGAACACGGGAATGCCCTCGCGGGATGTTTGGTGTACAAGGTTGGGCCACACCTCCGCTTCGATTAGAACAATTGCACGCGGCCGGATGCGATCGAGCACCCGACGGACGATCGGTGGCAGATCGAGAGGATTGTAAAAGACCTGAACCCCGGACGGAAGATTTTTGACCGCAATCGCATAGCCGGTCGAAGTTGTTGTGGACAGGACGACTGGAAGTTCAGGTTCCCGGCGGAGGATCTCAATGATGAGTTTTTGAGCAATGAGCACCTCTCCCACGCTGACGGCGTGTATCCACAGCGGCCGTTGTGATCGATCTGTGGCCGCTGGAGGAAAATCGTCCGCGTAGTTCCCAAATCGTTGCCCGAACCCGGGGCCGTAGCCTCCCCGCTTTTTCATTTTCACCAGAAATCCGGGCAGGGCCACTAGTAACCCCATCGGTAGCAGGAGGTTGTAGAGCGCCAGACTGGCACCGCTGTAGGAATGGGGGGATGACATGGCAGGTGAAAGTGAAACCGCTAGAGCCCTATCTACGTCCCTTCCAGTAGAAAAATGCGCTTCCTCCGCGCAACTTCGCGATATTCACCACTGGACATTGTTCAGGCATTCCGTAAAAATAGCGGTGTGGTAGAAAACGATTCCAACAAACCAAACGAAGACGGTGCAAGTGACCCTCAGTCACCTCCACCTTATCCCAGTGACGCGACGCCTCCGCCATACCCTGGCGAACCCGGGCCGTCGCCCGTTGATTCTTCTCCCTCAGCCCCAACGGGTGGCAGCACCAATAGCGGAAACGGTGGCGGTTTCTCTGGAGGAGCGAGTGGAGCGGGTGTTCCTCTGAGCGATGGTGATTCAAAGATGTGGGCAATGCTCGCTCACCTGCTTGGAATCGTTGGAGCTTTTGTGGCTCCCTTGGTCATCATGCTGGTATTTAGTCCACGGAGTGCCTTCGTCGAAAAGCATGCCAAGGAGGCTCTCAATTTTCAGATTATTGTAACGATTGCATTTTTAGTATCGATGGTGCTCTCGGGAGCTTGCATCGGATTCTTCATGTTTATCGGGGTGTTCATTGCAAATCTGGTGCTGTGCATCATTGCCGGACTTGAGGCAAATAAGGGCAACGACTACAAGTACCCGTTCAATTACGCATTCGTAAAGTAGCGCTTCGGGGTTCTCAGAAAAACGGGGAGGATCGCTTGCCGCGTTAATTCGCGGTTGCCGACTTCGGTTGAATTGAGTAGAGACTGCTGGCAGGATGCCATTTTCTGATCTGGCACCGCTACCTCAATTCCAATCCTCCTACATTCAGACTCGAAATGGCTTACGAACTCCAAGGCTCCATCAAACTCATTTACGATCTCCAGACTTTCCCAAGTGGGTTTTCAAAACGTGAGTTTGTTGTCACCACCACCGCAGACCGTTTTCCGCAAGACGTTAAGTTCGAGTGCGTGAAGGAGAAGACGTCGATGCTGGACAACGTGAACGTTGGCGACCAAGTGAACGTGTTTTTTGACGTCCGGGGAAATGAATTCAAGGAAAAGTATTACGTCAATCTCGTGGCGTGGAAGATGGAACCGCTTGGGAGCATTAGTGATGTCAAAGGCGCGCTGGGCGACGGCGGTAGCGCTGGCTCACGGTCAGGAACAGCACCGGAGCCTCCAGGCGGGTACTTCGATGAGGATTCTGACGACAGTATTCCGTTTTGATCTAGCGGAGAGCCGGAACCGGATGCTCCATTCCCATTTCGCCTTTGCGCTGGGCGGCAGGTGTCTCTGAAAGATAGGTTTGAGACCATTCGATCAGGCGCTGGCTGAAGCTGGTGGTGAAGGGGGCCAGTCCGCCGATCGGAATATCCGGACTGGTTTCATCGGCAAAGGCGGAGTCATCCAGCAGATTGAAGGCGGAATCTC
Source organism: Verrucomicrobiia bacterium (assembly GCA_020439995.1). Lineage (GTDB taxonomy): Bacteria > Verrucomicrobiota > Verrucomicrobiia > Verrucomicrobiales > DEV007 > JAGROY01. The sequence continues at coordinate 4,598 of JAGROY010000022.1, read as the reverse complement.
CCTGTGCCTTTTCGAAGGTAAAGTTGCTTTCCCATTCTTCATTGACCACCGGCGAAAATCCTTCCTGTTTGAGAATTCCGGAGATCGCTCCCAGCAGATTTCGATGCAACCGGGCGTGAGAGGTTGCAATGTAAGTGTCCAGCGTTCCGCTTTCGTAGTTCGCTAGAAACGTCTGGAGCTGCATCGCGGCTCCGGTCAGCAAGTCGAGCAGTTCGACGGCATTGAGATCAAGTGCGATGGTAAGTTCGGACTCGAGCGATGGCGTTACGGTATCTGCGGATGGTAGCACCATTGCCGCCTTGGTGGCAGATTCGATGCGTTCCCGGAGCGCCACGATTGTGGTCTCACGTTGTTTGCGGAGCTGGGACAGGTTTTCTCCCGAAATGGCATACCGTTCGTGATGGATGGCGTACAAGGGAAACTTGGCGATCATCTGTTCGCGGTCGATCCCAGCTGCTTCGTCTCCAAACCAGAGATCGATGCCCGGATTTTCGAGCGCATTTGCCAGTGCAGCAGGCGTTACTTCGGGCGGACTGGCCTGCGATGCCGGTGCTGCCCCCGTCGATTGATCGGAAGTTTCGGTATCTTTCCAGCAAGCAGAAATCGAAACAGCGAGAGCCAGGGGAAACAAGGAGATGGGCTTGAAATGCATTAAGATCACCCGTAGAGCATACGGCAGCAAGTCGCTGCCTGCCAACGCCGAAGTCTTGTTTGTCTCGTGAAAAATCCCATTGTTCTCCCATGAAAATTTTTCGTTCTATCGAAGAACTTGCTTCTTTGCGTGGCCCTGTGCACGTCGCGATTGGCGTGTTCGATGGTGTCCATCGCGGGCATCGAGAGGTAATCGGTGCTGCTACTGCCGGGGCAGCAGTCGATGGGGGAAGCAGCGTCGTTCTTACGTTTGATCCCCATCCGGCAGCGGTGCTGCGCCCTGACCGTGCACCAGCGATCCTGACAACGACTGAAACCAAGACCCGATTATTGGAAGGGCATAAGGTTGACGCTGTCCTTCTGCATCCCTTTGATCGTGAGGTTGCAGGTTGTCGGGCTCGGGATTTTATTGAAGCGCTGGCCTCGGCCTGTGCGCCTCTCGCGCAGATTGCGGTGGGCTGGGATTGGACATTTGGACGTGACAGGGAGGGGGACACAACCATGCTCAAGTCTCTGGCCAGCGAATTGAAATTCTCAGCAACCGTCATTGACCCAGTCCATTGTGGCGAGACCATCATCAGCAGCACGGCGATTCGGGTGGCGATTGCGGCGGGAGACGTGGCCCGGGCCGCACGCTTGCTTGGTCGCGGACATTCCTTGTCTGCCACGGTTTCGAGGGGACGCCAGCTGGGGCGTCAGCTTGGATTTCCGACTGCGAATCTACCAGTGGCAGACGCAGAGGTGCTACTCCCTCCGAATGGTGTCTATACAGTTCGCATTTCATTACCGGGCGACCGTCGTTTTGACGGAGTTGCCAATCTCGGCGTTCGCCCCACCATCGACGGCGGGCAAGAACGGCTCCTTGAGGTGCACGTTCTTGACTATTCGGGAGATTTGTATGGGGAAGAAGTGCGGGTCGAATTCGTTGACCGGTTGAGGTCCGAAACGAAATTTGACGGAGTGGAAGCGCTAAAAACGCAGATTGCAAGGGATCTGGTGGCGGCGAGGGCGGCGCTCAGTGAATCGATTGAAAATCGGTCAGACTCTCGGGCGGAATTTCTGTGAAATTGCCACTTGCATCAATGCCAGTCATCGCACAACTTCCGCCTGCCTACCGCAGCACTCGTGCCTGCGTTCGGGGAGTAGCTCAGCTTGGTAGAGCGCCGGCTTTGGGAGCCGGATGTCGCAGGTTCGAATCCTGTCTCCCCGACCATTTCTCTTTTCTTTGCAGCGGCTCCGACTCCACCTACCTTGTGAGGCGATGATTGACCCGAGTCTAGAGAACTCTGCGAAAACAAGTGCGCCGGTTCCGACGCGGCCATTTGGGGCAGCGCGTAGAACCCGGCTGACCCCAGAGGCGCAATTGGAAATTGTCGCCAGGGTCAAGAATGGTGAATCGCAGAGCGCCATTGCCAGGGAACTCGGATTATCGCGGCAAAGAATCTCGGCGATCATGGTCAAGCATGCGGCGGAGGGGGATGAGGGGTTTGTTCACAAGAAGCGGGGAAGAAAGAAGGGGCCTGTTCCGCTCGATGAGATCGAGCCTTTGATCATGATGCTGCGCGACCGGGAACCTGCCGAGTTTGGGTTCAAGAAGAAGGACAAATGGACGTACGAAAAAGCGGAGGCCGCCGGAATTAAGGTATTTGGGAGAAAGCCCCCAAAGAGCTACCTGCGAGAAGCCTTCAAGCAGGCGGGAGTGGAACTCACCTACGACAAGGATCCTGACGCCGACCTCTATACTCCCGAGTTCAAGGCGTATCTCAGATCTGCCAAGGCTCAGGAAATCCGCGAACGTGAAGCTGAGTATCGCAGGCGAATGGAGGAGCAGGGGCTCGTCAACAAGCCAAGGAAGATTGGGCGACCGACAAAAGAGGAAGCTGCAAAAAAGGCAGCGCAACCCTGGAACTTTGATGTGCGCGAATCCGCTGGGAACAGTCGCCCCGGTGACGGTGGGACTCTGGAGCCGGCGGAAGTGACCGAGCTGGAAGACATTGAATTGCCGGACTGGAACAATCTTTCACCAGAGGAGATGAAGGAGATGCAGGCAAGGTACGATATGTCAGCGTATCTGCCGGGCTCCAGAAAGCCGGCACCTGGCACCCGTGTTGGAAAACATCGCAAGGGGAAAGTGGCCTCAAAGAAGAAGCGAAAAAAGAAACGCCGATGAACACTGCCACCCATCGGGTAATGATCGGAGAGCGGGTCGGCGATTTGCCCGACTGGCTCGCTCCCGTCTTGGTGATGGAGCTGCGTCAGGCGCTGCGAACCCCGTTTTTCCTTGTGCCATTCGCGGGCATTCACGCGGTGGCGCTGGTAGCTCTATTGATCGAGTTTCAGTGGCTGGCCAATACTGGGCATTCGGGGAGCGGTACTGGAGGAGTGTTGTCGCAGCCGTTTTGGGGGCTTGTGTCGCTGGTATTGATGCTTGTGCTGCCGATGCGAAATCTGGGTACGCTGTATGGTCTAAAGCGGCAGGGGAGTTTTGAGCTGGTGCTTATCAGCGGCCTCAGCGCTGCCCGGTTGGTCGTGGGGCAGTGGCTTGTGCAGTGTGGGCTCACGCTACTGGTTTTTGCGTCTCTGTTGCCTTACATCATTTTCCGCTATTTCTTCGGCGGTGTCGAGGTTGTCGAAACATTGATTGTCGTGGTATCAGTGTTAGGGGCATCGATCGCATCCAGTGCTCTGGTGATTGGAGCGTCTGGGTACCGCAATGTGGGTATCCGGCTTGGCCTACTGGCCTTTGCTGAGTTTGTCGTGATCATCGGGGGAATCACCGGGATCGAAGGCCTGGTGGAGAGCCAGGCCTTCAATGCGGGAAACTTTTTTCATCTTCTCGTTCTGATCTATTGGATCCTGTCGCTGGTTCTCTTTTTCGCGTTCTATACGATCTGTGGCCTACAGCTCGGGCGGGCACAGTTGCAGTGCGCGATTGGAAGGCCCGGCGTGACGACCAAGCGATTTGCTGTTGCCATTCTCATCAGCCCGATCCTGTTATTTGCCGGATCGCTGGTGACGTGCTTCTACGGATTCGGAATTGTCATGGTGCCGATGTTGATCTGGATTTGGAAGATGGGTAATTTGTCGGGTAAACCACGCTGAATCGAAGTTTTTGCCTTTCATCGTCAGGTTTTTCGCTAAGGTGGCATTCTGATGACCACCCGAGATAAGATTGTCGACACGCTGGAAGAGATCGCTCTCCTGCTTGAGCTGAAGGGAGAGAATCCCTTCAAAATTCGCGCCTATCGAGCGGGAGCAGAAGTCGTGCAGTCGTACCCCGGCGACATTGTGCAAAAGGCGGCCGACAACGATTTGAAAGGCATCAAGGGCATAGGCTCTGCCCTGCAGGACAAGCTGCAGGAGCTGGCGTCGACTGGCGAGCTGGAGTTCCACAAGAATCTGCGTGCGGAATTCCCTGAGTCGATTTTCGAACTGTTCGATATTCAGGGGCTGGGGCCGAAAAAAATCAAAGCACTCTATGAACAGCTGGGCGTGAAGGGGGTGGCCGACTTGCAGCGGGTCTGTGAGAACGGGGAAGCTGCTCAGTTGTCGGGATTCGGCAAAAAGAGCGTCGACAAAATTCTTGAGGCCATCTCTTTCCGCGAGCAAAACGCAGACCGTTTTCACCAGGATGTGGCCATGGCGAGCGCAGAGCTGATCCGTGAAGCGCTGCTGGCGCACCCGGCGGTGGGCAGGGTGGAAGCAGCAGGAAGTTTGCGACGTGGCAAGGAGACGCTGCACGACCTCGACTTTATCGTCTCGACGAAAAAGCCTCAGGAGATCATGGATCATTTCGTCGCCCTGCCGCTGGTGGCCCATGTCATCAGTCATGGTTCGACCAAGTCGAGCATTCGCCTGGAGAATGGGATTCAATGTGACCTGCGTGCAGTTTCGAACACCGAGTTGCCATTCGCTCTCAATTATTTCACCGGCAGCAAGGAGCACAA